>NZ_CP042906.1:4660000-4857500 GCF_008728855.1 Hypericibacter terrae
GCGATGCCCACCTCTGCGACCCCCGTCATCGTCGACCCCTCCCGCCGGTTCCATCGATGCCGATGATGGGAAGGGTGGGCGACGGCGTTGTTGATGCAAGTCAACCGGGGTGGGCACCGGCGGATATTTCCAGGTGCCGTTTGACAATTGGCGGTCTATGACTTGATAAATATCAAAACGATGCCGGTTAGGGCCTTGCTGCAGCAGTGATGTTGCATCGCGATAACCCTGCTCTCCGTCGCTCGAGCCTCGCGGGAAGAATCGTCAACAACCAGGACCGCCATGCTGACGACAAGCGACCACTTGCACCTCCGCCGGGCGCCGCTCTTTGCACAGATGCCTGGGGCCTCCGTGGACCGGCTCGTCAGCGCCGCCCATGCGCAGAACCTCGCCGCCAGATCGCTGCTCTTCGATCAGGGCGAAGCGGCGGCATTTCTCTATGTCATTCTATCGGGCCGGGTCGGGTTGGTGGGGCGCGGCATGCGGGATCACGAGATGGTCGTCGAATTCTTCGGTCCCGGCGATGTCTTCATCATACCGGCGGTCACGCTCGAGCTTCCCCTGCTGATGGCGGCGCGGGTCCTGGACGATGCGCGGATCGTCCTGATCCCGGCGGCGCATGTCAGAGACATGATTGCAAGGGACCATGCCTTCGCCTCGGCCGTGGTGCGCGAGCTTTCGCGCCATTGGCGCCTGCTGGTCACACAGATCAAGGATCTCAAGCTGCGCCGGGCGCCGCAGCGCCTCGCCGCCCACTTGCTGAGCCTGCCCCGCAGCCGCAGCGGCGAGCTTCATCTGCTGGAGGAGCGGCAGCTCATCGCGCAAAGACTCGGCATGACGCCGGAAAGCCTGTCACGGGCATTCGCCGACTTGAAGCGCTTGGGCGTCACGGCGCGAGGAAAGCATATCGTCATCGCCGACCCGGCGGGCCTGGAACGCTTCGCGGCGATTGACGGAGCCCCCTGATTCCCCGCGGCCGGGCATGCGCCGGACTCCCGGCCGGATCTCGCAGCCCTCGCTCACAGGCCGCCGTGGCTGCCGGCCACGGCGGCGGCGATGGTGATCAGGCTGGCGGCCAGCAATCCCCAATGCAGCCGGCGCATCGTCGATAATGCCCTCTCCGGATCGCGCTCGACACGCCTGGCGAACCAGCGATCGAGAAAGAGCGGCTCGATCACGAACAGCATCGCCGTGAAGAGGAGCCAGATGGCGACCATCGCATGCATCCACCAGAAGGACGGATCGGCGAATCGCCACCACAGGTCGAGGCGCCAGAGCAGATAGAGGCCCGACATTCCCGTCAGCGATACCGTGACACGGGCCTGGCGCGCGAAACCTCGTTCGAGCCGATGGAACACCGCCAGATCCTGGACGGCCGGCCGACCCCGGCCCATCGCCGGAAGCAAGCTCGTGGTCACGAACCCGACGCCACCGATCCACAGGACCACGCCGAGCACATGCAGAAGGCGCGCAATGACGAGATCGTCCATGAGAACCCCCTGCCTGGGCCGCGCCGCTGCCGCGGGCGCCGGCCCGGGATCGGATCAGAATCAGGGCTGCGCGAGCAAGGCCGAAATCGGCATCAGATCGGAGAAAGAGGGCGAGGCCATGGCAATGCCGACGGCGCAAAGCGCCCAGACGCCGAGGGCGACCAGATCGGCCCTGCGAATGGCGGCTCGCTTGGCACGTTCGCAGCTACTGAGGCGCAGGCAGCGGGCCAGCAGCCGGGTGGCCTCCCGGATCACGGGGGGCACCATGGCAAAGCCGAACAACAGGAACAGCCCGATCTCGGCGGCGTGCACGAAGGCGGCCAGCCTCAGGCCCTGCACCGAACCCACCGGGATCGTGCTTTCGAGGTGATGAGCGATCAACGCGAGTCCGATCATCGCCAGAACCGCGATCGCAGCAATCAGAACGAACCATCGGCTCGCAGGCAACATCCGGGACGCCCCTAACCCCGCGACTCTCTCGGACCGATGGGATGCCGTGGTCGCGGCGGGTGCTATCGATCGGAGCTCGCGCATGGGCCGTGACGCTAGCACGCGGTCCGACGGCCCCGTCCTGCGGCGAAATGGACCGGCCCACGGAAATCCGCCCGATCGATGGCCGGTGCGGCGCCCGGTCGCAATCTGTGTGCGCTGCAGCAGTGCGGGCGTGACATTCGCGAGGCGCTTCGAGCCGTGGGGAGGAGCGCGGCCAGTCGCAAACTTTCTTCTTTCCTCTCCGCCCGCGAAGCGGGGGAGAGGAAAGAAAAGATGGATGCCTCACCCGTCCTGGGTGACCCAGGCGGCGATGGTGTCGAGGGCGCGGAGGGTCTCGACGATCATCTCGGGCATGGTCGGCTTGGGCCAGGTCGAGAGCTTGACCGCCACCATCTCGTTGGGCGGGTCGACATAGATCATCTGGCCGAAGATGCCGCGCGCCAGCTGGACGCCGGTATGGCTGTCGCGGACCCACCATTGATGCGAATAGGCGCCCTTGGGCATCTGGGTCTTGTAGGGCTCGCCGCGGAACTTGCCCGGATCGCCGCGCCGGGTGCGGCGCACCCAGTCGGCCGGCACGATCTGGCGGCCGTTGAAGAGGCCCTGATCCAGATGCATCTGCCCGAAGCGCGCGAAATCGCGCAAGGAAGCGCAGAAGCCGCCGTCGGCCAGCGCCGTGCCGACCTTGTCGAGCGCGTAACAGGCGTCATGCTCGGTGCCGAGCTTCGACCAGAGCCGGTCGGAGAGCAGATCGGCCAGATCCGTTCCCGTCACCGTCTCCATCAGCCAGCCGAGGAGATCGGTGTCGGCCGAGCGGTAGGTGAAGTATTCGCCATGGGCGCGTTCCGGCTTGATCGCGCGGATCATGTCGTAGAGCGAGATCGGATCGTCGGCCTTGCGCGGCGGCTTCCAGCCGCAGGCGATGTCGATCGTGAAGGCGTCGGAATTCAGATCGTAATAGTCCTCGACGAAGCGCACGCCGGTCTGCATGTCGAGCACATGCTGGACCGTGGCGTCGGCATAGCCGGTCGATTTCAGGTCCGGGATGTAACGCGCGATGGGTGCCGCCGGGTCGATCCGCTCCTCGGCCACCAGGATGCCCATGAGATCGCCCGCCACCGACTTGGAGACCGACATCGCCAGATGCGCGTCCTCGGGCTCGAGCCCGTTGAAATAACGCTCATAGACCACGCGGCCGCGGTGGAGGACGATGAAGCCGTTGGTGTCGCTGGCGCGCAGGAAGTCGAGCAGCGTGATGTTCGACCCGTCGTCGCGTCCCAGCGGCAGGCGGTCGAGATCCTGGGAGGCCTGCGGCAGGACCGCGACCGGGCCGGTCCCGCGCGCCACGGCTGCGGTCGGGAACAGGCGGCGCATATGGCTGAATGACCAGGCGGCGTTGCCCGGCTGATCCCAATTGAGTGGCGTGATACGCTTCGCGTGCCTCGGCTGCATACCCGGTAACCCTTCCCCTCGACGTCGGTCGCGCCCGAGCCTAGGCGAGGCGGTCGAGGCGGGCAAGCCGGCCGGGAAACCGTGGGCCTTGTGGCCCGATCAAGCCGAACAGGAGACCGATGGTCGACGACGACAGGCATGGCGACAACAAACGCGGCGACGGCGATTCCGGCGACGAGAGCCTCGCGGCCGACAGCCTGCATCCCTTCGCCAAGTTCCTGCGGCTGGTCGGCCGCGGGCCGACCCTGTCGCGCTCGCTCATCCTCGAGGAAGCCGAGGAGGCAATGACGGCGATCCTCGCCGGCAGCGCCGAACCGATGCAGATCGGCGCCCTTTTCCTTCTGCTGCGCTATCGCAAGGAGACACCCGAGGAGCTGGCCGGGTTCGTGCGCGCGGCGCAACGCTGGTGGAAACTGCCGGACGAGCCCGCGGCCGAGATCGACTGGCCGTCCTATGCCGACCGGCACAAGCAGCTCCCCTACTTCATCCTGAGCGCGCTGCTGCTGGCCGAAGAGGGAGTCAGGATCGCGATGCATGGCCTCGCCGGCGTCGGCGACGCGACCACGCCGCGCGTGCTGCAGGCGCTGGGCGTCGAAGCCTCGAGCTCGGTCGAGGACGCGACCCGGCGCATCCAGCGCGAGCGTTTCGCCTATCTGCCGGTCGAGCGCTTCTGCCCGCCGCTGCTGCGCCTCTTCGCCATGCGGCTCGTGCTGGGCCTGCGCACGCCCGCCAACAGTTTCTGCCGCGAGCTCAATCCGCTGGCCGCACCGGCCCAGCTCCAGGGCGTGTTCCATCCGACCTATATCGTCACCCACCAGGAAGCGGCGCGCTTCCTGAAACAGCCGAAGGCCGCGATCTTCAAGGGCGGCGGCGGCGAGGCGCAGATCAATCCGGAGAAGCCCTGCCGCGTCGGGCTGGTGGAAGGCGAGACCCTGACCGAGGAGACCTGGCCGCCCTTGCTCGCGGGCGAGCGCCATGGTTGGCGCGACGAGCCGATGAATCCGAGAGCGGCGCTGGCGCTGTGGCGCGGCGAGGCGGCGCCCGCGGGACCGACGGCCGCCGTGATCGGAACGGTCGCGATCGCGCTCAAGCTGACGGGGCGCGCGCCGACGCAGGAAGCGGCGCTGGATCAGGCGCGGGCGATGTGGAAGGGGCGGGCGAAGGGGAAATACGGACGTTGATGTCTCGTGGCGAAAGGCGGCGTCGGTCGCGTCCGCGACGTTCGGGTCAGCCGCCGACGGCGTGGTTGTCGTATTCTCCGACGCCCTGGAGAATCAGATATTTGCAGCTGCCGTCATTCGCCCCATAAACGCAATGTGCCGTCATGGGCGGAACCGTGCAGCGGTCGCCCGCATGAAGCAGGTGCTTCGCACCAGGCGCGCGGGTCTCGACCACCATCGGCCCGTCCAGGCAGAAGAACGCATCGGCAATCTTCGAGTGGTAGTGCCAGGGAATACGCTGCCCGGCCGCCAGGGTATAAACCCGCGCCCGCATATCCGCGCCGTCCATGACCGTCTCACTCTGGATCCCTTCCAGCCGGAGTTCTCGTTTTCCTTCTTTCATCGGCCTGCTCGCTGATCAGCTCCGGTTGACCGCTTCACGGTCCGAGGACCCGGGTCGTTCCATCTTCATCGGCCGCCCGGCGGTGGCCCTGTTCTCGAATGATGTTAGATCGCGTTCTCTATTCGTCCAAATCACAAGAAGGGCACCGTGAAGCTGCCGCCGGGATGTCCGCCCCGGACCCACAGGTGCCATATTGACGGTTGCAATCGATATCGATCATGGCACAGGCTGGCGCGGAGCCAGGAGCGCCAAAACCTCTGCGGGACACGGGGGGAAGCCGCGCTGCCACCGGGGGAGCGAATGGACGATCTGCGGTTCGGAACCCGCGACGAGCGGGGCTACTGGTCGCCGCGAGCTAGGCTCGCAATCCCACCCTATTGGGCCTGGCCGCCCCGGTTCATCGATGCCCTGAAGTGGCTTCCGAAATATCTGTTTCCGTGGAACGCCTACTTCATGGCCACTGCGCTGGCCTATTGGTATTTCGTCATCCCCGATTTCGAGGTCATGAAGACGCTGAGCTGGGGTTGGGCGCTCCGGCTCTACGCGGTGAACGCGGCGGCAGTCTTCGTCACCTACGGCGCGGTCGAGCTGGTCTACTATGCGAGGCGCAAGCAGGGCACGCGGTTCAAATACAACGCCAGGTTCCCCTCCGACCACCCCTCATCCGTCTTCTGGTTCAAGAGCCAGAACATCGACAATTTCCTTCGCACCTTCCTCAGCGGCATCTCGATGTGGACGGCGGTCGAAGTGCTCATGCTCTATGCCTTCGCCAATGGTTACGCGCCGTGGCTCGGCTGGGCCGATCACCCGCTCTATCTCGCGGTCCTGGTGTTCGTCGCGCCGGCGATCCATGAGGTGCATTTCTTCCTCATCCATCGCCTGATCCACACACCGTTCCTCTACAAATGGGTGCATCAGGTCCATCATCATTCGGTCAATCCGTCGCCCTGGTCGTCGCTCTCGATGCACCCCGTCGAGGCGTTCCTCTATCATGCCGTCGCCCTTTGGCATCTCGTCATCCCCTCGAATCCGCTGATTGCGCTGTTCCAGCTGCATATCGCCGGGTTCGGGGCGCTCAACGGCCATTTCGGCTTCGACAAGCTCGAGATCACCGAGGGCCGGGCGCTGGATGGCGAGGCCTTCTCCCACTACCTGCACCACAAATACTTCACCGTGAATTACGGCGGCGACGGGCTGATCCCGCTCGACAAGTGGTTCGGCAGCTGGCACGACGGCGGCCCGGAAGCCGAAGCGGCCATGCGGGAACGCAGCAGACGGAAGCGAGACAGATCGAAACCCGAGCGCCGATCCGCGGCCGGCGCCGCCTGAGCCGCGGCCCGGCTCGGGCCCCAGGAGGTCCAGATGACGGCACAACCCTTCGTCGTCGATGCGAAAGACTATGGGCGCCCTCTGAACGTCGTCGGCGAAACGATCGTCGTGCTCGCCTCGGGCGAGAGAACGGGCGGCTATGAGATCTTCCTGCAGCGGGGGCCGGAGACGAGCGGCCCACCGCCGCACGGCCATCCCTGGGACGAGTCCTTCTTCGTCACCCGAGGCGAAATCGCGTTCGGCATCGGTACCGAGACGCGGGTCGCAAAGCCGGGCACACTCGTCCATCTGCCAGCCGGCATCCTACACTGGTTCCGCTTCGGCAAGGGCGGCGGCGAGATGATCTCCATGACCTCGCGGCTCGGCGCCTCGACACTGTTCGCCGATCTGGACCGGGAGGTCTCGCCGACAAACCCCGACTTCGGGAAGCTCGTCGAAGTCGGCCTCCGGCATCAGCTGACCGTTCCCCAAAGCGCAGAATAGCTGCCGCCTTCAACCCAAACACGCTTCCTCGCCTCGGGAATATCGTCGCGGCGGCCTTGGGGCCGCCGCGACGCCACCTCATCACCCTCGCCGATCATTTCTCAATGGCTTGGGACTTCTGCGTCATAGGCCACGACGCAGAAGATGGTCCGCCATCACCCCGACACGGGCTTCGATCGCTTCGCAGGCGTTCACGATCAAATCTTCCCGCCAACGCCGTCCCACGATCTGCACCGAGAGCGGCAACTCTCCCTGGGGCAGACGGGCCAGTCGCGCCGGCACGCAGCCCGCGGGCAGTCCCATGAAATTCATCGAATAGGAATAGATCGCGGAGCCCAGCACCTCGCGCACACCCTCGGCGCCCTCGGTATCCCGCAAGGGGCGATAAGTCGGCTGCAGCATGAACGGGGTCAGAACCAGGGGGTACTTGTCCAGAAACAGCGACCATTGGCGTGCGTAATGGCTGCGCTTCGCCATCATCTGCAGCTGCTCGGCCCCTTCGAATGGCGGGAACTGCCGGTAATATTCGTCGAAAATGGCGTTCAGCAACTCCGACCCATGGGCGCGAACGTCCGGACCCATCAGCAGCCGCACTTCGCCCATGAGCGCCCGAAAGCCGGTCGAGGCCGCCTCGCGCAGCAACGGAGGTTCGCTTTCCTCCACCACATAACCCGCATCGGTCAGCGCCTGCCGTGCGGTATCGAGTGCCGCCGAGACCTCGGGATGCAGGTCGAATTCATAAGTTTCCTTGGTGAAGGCCACGCGGATCGGACCGTCGATCGAGGGGCCCTCATAGGGCAGCGGGACATGGAACGGGTCGCGCGGGTCGGGTGAGATCACGGCCGGCATCGACAGGCGCAGATCGCGAACCGTGCGCGCGATCACGCCCTGGACCGACATCGCCTGCGCCAGCATCCCGCGCTCGGCCTTTTGCGAGGGATTCCAGGCCGGCACCCGGCCCAGCCCCGGCTTGACCGTGACCGCGCCATTGGCGGCGGCCGGAAACCGCAGGCTGCCGCCGATGTCGTTTCCATGGGCCAAGGCCCCGATGCCCGCCATGACGGCAGCGCCCGCTCCGCCCGAGGATCCGCCCGGCGAAACATGGTCGCCCCAGGGGTTACTCGTGCGGCCATGCAGCGGGTTGTCGGTTTCCGCGCGGAACGAAAACTCCGGCGTGTTGGTGCGGCCGATCACGACCGCACCGGCCCGTTGGAGATTGTCCACGATCGGCGCGTCAGCGGACGCGATCGCGTCCTTCAACGCGGGCAGACCGTTCGTGGTGGCATGACCCGCCTGATCGACATTGACCTTGATGGTCACCGGAACGCCGTGCAGCGGCCCGGTCGCCACGCCCCTTGCGCGGGCGGCGTCCAGACCGCGGGCGCGCTCCATCGCGCTGTCGCCCAGATCCTTCACGACCGCGTTCAGGCGCGGATTGACGGCGCGCATCCTGCCGACGGCGGCGGCAACGACGGCTTCGGCGCTCACCTCGCCGGCACGGGTCATGCGGGCAAGATCGGAAGCGGAAAGACGCCAGAGTAGCAGGTCGCTCATGCGGGTCTCCTTTGGGTCATACTCGGCAAGGCGCCCGCGCTGCAGGACGCATTGGCCCAGGCGCCGGCATTGTGGAGGGTACGGCCCAAGACGAAGGCCAGGCGGCGGCCAAGGGTCCGTTCGCGAACTTCTCCGGCTGATGCTACGCAGACCGCCGTCCTTCGGTAACAGGGATCTTGGTTCCGGCCAGGTCCGGCCGCTCGATCAATCGATCGAGGGGGGAGCACCGTCAGGATATCGGCCCTCTCTTGCGGCTTCCCCTGTTTTGGTCAGCCCGCGGCAACGCTACGGATGTAGAAGTCGATCATCGCGTTCAGCGAGGCGGGGTTCCGGCGCAGGCGGCTGCGCAGGGCGGCACCCTCCCAGCAATCGACAAGAAGGTCCGCCAACTGCCGCACATCGCAGTCGGTTCGGATCTCGCCCTTCTGCCGGGCCTCTTCCAGGCAGACGGCCATTCGCCTCGCGATCGCGGCGAAACAGCCTTCGATCTTGCGCCGGAATGCTTCGCTGACGCCCGACAGCTCCTGCCCGAGGCCGCCCAGAAGGCAGCCCATATAGCCCTGTTCCCGATAGGCCTGCTGTGTCAGCTCGAAGAAGCGCCGCACCCGCGCGAGCGGCGGGCGTTCCTTGTCTTTCAGGCAGGCATCGAGCCCGGCATGCACCTGCGCCATATAGGCGTCGACCACCTGGAGCGCAAAATCCTCCTTGTCCTTGAAGTGATGATAGAAGGAGCCCTTGGGCGTGTCCGTGTCCGAGAGCAGCGCCTGGATGCCGAGATCGTTGTAGCCGTGCTCCAGCAGCATGCGGAGGCCCGCATCGATCAGGCGTTGCTTGGTCGAATGGGTCATTGAACCATGTTCGGCGTCCTGCCGCGGCGCTCGGACATTCCGAAACCCTGGCGCCCGGAGCGATATTCTCCCCGGGCTCCGGGGAACGAGTCTAGCCCTTCGTCTTCTCGATCATGTGGTCGATGACTTGGCTGTGCTCGTGCTGGGGGCTGAACATGACGATTTCCGCATCCGCATCGACCCTCACATTATGCCCCGGCGGCCAGTAGAACAGATCGTGGGCGCCGACCGTCTCCTGTCTGCCGGCGGCATCGGTCGTGGTGAGCTGGCCGCGCAGCACGAAGCCCCAATGGGGGCATTGGCAGAGATTGCCCTCCAGTCCCTGGAAGAGGGGGGTGGTGTCCACACCCGCAGCCAGCGTGAAGTATTCGGTACTGATGCTCCCGAATCCGCTCACGTCGCCGAAGTTCATGTGCTGACGGATGACAGCGCCTGGAATCTGCATCCTGACATCCACTTGTTCCTTAGCGATCCGCATCCGGCTCCCCTTTGCTATTTCGTGAACTAGACCGATCGGTCTAGTGAGACTGTAAACCCAGGATCGGCACTGTCAAGCGCGCGCATTTCGTCGATTGTTCCCTGGTGGCAGCCCTTTTGGACCGACGGCCGGCAATGTCCGGGCGGATGGTTAAGCCAGCAGCCCGGTCAGGAACAGCGTCACGCTGATGCCGCCATGCGAGACGGAGCCGGCGGGCGGCCCAAAAGGCAGGCCGGTGGCCGCGGCGAGCGAGGCATCGTTCGTCACCAGCCCCACACGCCAGCCAGCAAAACGAGAGCGGAGCGTCTGGCCGAGTGCGTTGTAGAGCGGATAGAGGGCCTTCCTGTCCCCCACGCGGCCGCCGTAAGGCGGATTGACGATGACGAGGCCTGGCGGCCCCTCGGGTGCCACCAGATCGCTGATCGCATGCTGCCGGAAGTCGGTCGACGCCGCGACGCCCGCACGCTCCGCATTGGCCCGGCTCATCTGGATCGCGCCCGCGTCGCGGTCGCTGCCGTAGAACCGCAGGGCGGGCCCGCTGCCGTCCGATCCGCTGCTCTTCCCCTTGCGACCGTCCGCCCCCTTCAGCCGCTGCCAGGCCGCCGCGTCGAAGCCGGCGAGCTGCTCGAAGGCGAAATGCCGCGACCGGCCGGGCTTGAGGCCCGCCGCGATCTCGGCCGCCTCGATCACGAAGGTGCCCGATCCGCACATCGGATCGACCACGGGCTCGGTGCCGTCATAGCCGCATTGCCGCAGGAAGAGGGCGGCCAGGTTCTCGCGCATCGGCGCCTTGGCCACGGCTTCCTTGTGGCCGCGCTTATGCAGGGATTCGCCCGACGTATCGACGCTGAGGGTGCAGAGATCGTCCTCGATGCGTGCCTTGATGCAGAGCTCGGCGTCGGGCGAGAGCGGCGCGCCAAGCTGGTCCTTGATCGCATTCTCGATCCGCTGCGCCGCGGCGCGCTGATGGTAGATGCGGGAATGCTTGCAGGAGGCTTCGACGCGGAAGGGCACATCCTTGCGCAGGAACTCGCCCCAGGCCAGCTTGCGCGCGCGTTTGTCGAGCTGGGCCAGATGGAGCGCGCGAAACTCGGCGATGCGCGCAAAGACGTGGCTGGCGCCGCGAAGCTCGAGATTGGCGCGCCAGACCTCGGGCCAGCCGCCGGTCACCGTCACGCCGCCCTTGACCGCCTTCGGTGCCCTGAATCCGGCGGCCTGCGCCTCCGCGCAAAGCGCGGATTCCAGGCCCGGCGCCGTCACCAGGAAGATCTCGAAATCGCCGCCCTCGGTCATGCCGTCTACATATCCCGTGGTGACCCGGTTATCGACAGGTTTCTCGCCGCAGCCCGTCGAGATCGGGTTGAAGCGCGGCAGGCCTCTGCGTGTAGACTGGGCGCCGTCACCCCAGAAGACGGAAACCAGGGAGTCGCCCATGAAAGCCGCCGTCCTGCGCGAGATCGGCCAGCCGCTCACCATCGAGGAGGTTTCCGTCTCGCTGCCGCGGGCGCACGAGGTCCTGATCCGGACCGCCGCCGTGGGCGTCTGCCACAGCGACCTTCATTATATCGAGGGGCTCTATGCCTGCCCCAAGCCGACCGTGCTGGGGCATGAATCGGCCGGCATCGTCGAGAAGGTCGGCTCCGAAGTGACCTATGTGAAGCCCGGCGATCATGTCATCACCTGCCTCTCGGTGTTCTGCGGACATTGCGAGTACTGCACCACGGGCCGGCCCTATAGCTGCCAGAATCCCGAGACCGGGCGCAGCGAGGGAGAGGAACCGCGGCTGTCGCAGAAGACCGGGCCGATGCACCAGTTCTACAGCCTCTCCTCCTTCGCCGAGACCATGCTGATCCACGAGCATGCGCTGGTGAATATCCGCAAGGACATGCCGCTCGATCGGGCAGCGCTGATCGGCTGCGCGGTCACGACCGGCTTCGGCGCCGTCACCAACACGGCGCAGATCGAGGTCGGCAGCACGGTCGCGGTCATCGGCTGCGGCGGCGTCGGGCTGTCGGCGATCAACGGCGCCGCGATCGCCGGCGCCGGCCGCATCATCGCCGTCGACATCAAGGGCTCGAAGCTCAATTTGGCCAAGCATTTCGGCGCGACGGACGTGGTCGATGCCAGCCGCACCGATCCGGTCGAGGCGATCAGGGACATGACCGGCGGCGGGGTCGAGTATTCCTTCGAGGCGCTCGGCCTCAAGAAGACGTCGGAGCAGGCGTTCCGGATGCTCCGTGCCTCGGGCACGGCCACGATCATCGGCATGGTGCCGGAAGGCCAGATGATCGAGGTCAGCGGCGCCGATCTGCTCAGCGACAAGAAGCTGCAGGGCTCGAACATGGGGTCGAACCATTTCCGGGTCGACATGCCGCGCTTCGTCGACTTCTATCTCGCGGGCAAGCTGAAGCTCGACGACATGATCTCGCACCGCATCGGCCTCGAGCAGATCAACGAGGCCTTCGCCGAGATGAAGCGCGGCGAGGTCGCCCGCAGCGTGATCATGTTCGATCAGTGAACACTGCGATCTTCTTTCTTCCCCCTCACGCGTCAGGGGGAAGAAAGAAGAGTTCGTCGAAGCGAAGCGGAGACAGACTCGGAGCTGGGAGAGAGCGTGCAGCCAAGATGGGCCCACCTCTCCCAGCTTCGGCTAAGGTTCGACCTTCGGTCTCACCTAAGCCTGCGCATCCTTCTCCCCCGCTGCATGGGCGGAGAGGAAAATATCGACGAAGCGCCTAGCTCGCCTTCTTGGTCAATGTCCCCACCATTCCGTCCGGCGGTCCGCTGATCGAGCCGTCGTCATTGACGGTGAAATCGATCTTGTCGCCTTCGCAGGTGACGGAGACCGTCTTGTCCTTCTGAGCATAGGTGCAGTCGCCCGCCATCGGACCCAGCGCGACGGTCGCCTTTCCGTCGGGTTTGAACTGGATCTGAAAGGTGCCGCCGTTGGCTTCGTAGGTGTTGCCCTCGACGCCCCCGCCCGATTTCCCGCAGGACACGACGGCAATGCCAAGCCCCGCGATCATCACGAGGCGCGCGGCCGATAATACGATGGCCTTCATTCTCATCCCCCAAGGTTCGAATTCAGTTTCCAGTCTGCATACCTATTTGCGCGTCGCCAGCGCCGCGGTGATTCCCAGGCCGACGAAAGAGGTTCCGGCGAACCAGCGCTGGAACCGCAGGAAGCGGCGGTTGCGGCGCAGGAAGTCGCCGGCGGTCCCGGCCGCCAGCGCGAACATGCCGTCGCTCATGATGCCGAGGCCCATGAAAGTGAGGCCCAGAATCAGGATCTGCCAATGGAGCGCGCCCCGCTCCGGCCGGACGAACTGCGGCAGGAAGGCGAGGAAGAAGATCGCGGTCTTCGGGTTGAAGAGATTGACCACGAAGCCGTCGCGGAAGACGCGGCGCAGCGGTGCCGCCGGGATCGCGGGCGCGCCGGGATCGGGATCCTTGGCCATGAAGGTGCGAATGCCGACCCAGATGAGGTAGGCGGCGCCGAGATATTTGACGATCGCGAAGGCGAGCGCCGACGACACGAGGAGGGCCGAGAGCCCGACCGCCGCCGCGGTGATATGGACGATGGTGCCGAGATGGATGCCGAGCACCGAGACGAATCCCGCCTTGCGCCCCTGCTCGACCGAGCGCGCGACGATATAGAGCACGGCCGGGCCCGGCGTCAGCAGCAGCACCACCGAGGCGGCGACGAACAATCCCCACAGGGCCGGATCGGGCATGGACCTTCTCCCTCGTTCTGCCGTCCGTCAGCAAGCCACAGCGGGGCGGCGGAAACAAGGGATCGCGGCAGGCCGGGCGCATCCGGCTGGATCAATTCCTAAATCTGTTGTTTCATCGGCCCCGGCATTCACAGGAGCCGCTCTCGATGCGTGCGACGCCCCTCCATCCCCGCTTCGGGCTCGAGATTCATGACATCGATCTGCGCCATGTAACGGCGGAGACGGGCTACCCGGCCATCCGGGACGCCTTCGAAACCCATTCGCTTCTGCTCTTCCGCAACCAGCAGCTCGACGACGAGGCCCATCTCGCTTTCGGGGCGCTGTTCGGGCCGATCGAGGATCGCTCGCAGGGCAAATATGGCGACAAGCCGCGCATGGACAATGTCACAAATCTGTTGCCGGACGGACGGGTCGCACCGAAGGACGACAGCGTCACCCTCAACAATATCGCCAACCAGCTCTGGCATACCGACAGCACCTTCCTGCCGGTCCCGGCACTGGCCAACATTCTGGCCGCCCGCGTCCTCAGCTCCAGCGGCGGCGAGACCGAGTTCGCCTCGACCCGCGCCGCCTGGAAGGATCTGCCGGAGGATCTGAAGGCCAGGACGCGACACGCCGTGCTGCATCACCGCCTGGCTTATTCCCGCGCCAAGGTCTCCCAGAAAATGGCCCAGGAGGAGCACTACACGCGATGGGCCGACCAGTCCTGGAAGGCCGTCTGGCACAATCCGGTCAATGGCGAGGACGCCCTCTTCATCGCGTCTCACGCCTTCGCCGTCGAGGGCCTGCCCGAGGCCGAGGGCCAGGCGCTCATCGACGAGCTTATCGCCTTCGCGACCCGCCCCGGCGCCGTCTACACCCACGCCTGGCGGCCGGGCGACGTGCTGATCTGGGACGAGCGGGCCATGCTCCATCGCGGCCGGCCCTGGCCCTATGAGGAGGAGCGCACGCTCGCCAGCATCTGCGTCTCGGCCCGCGATGTGGACGGGCTGAACCGCATGCGGCCGGGAACCTAGAAATCGCACAATGCGGAGAATCCCGGTCGGGCCGGGCGATGGAGAGCGACGGGCCATGGTGGTCGAGCCGACTTTCAGGAGGTGCTTCGGGATGTGGAAATTTGCCCTCGTCGCCATCACGGCGGTTGCCTGGCTGGCCGTCGCACAGGCTTCCGGCGCGGCGGACGCCTCCGTCCTCTACACGACGGATTTCAAAGGCTATACGGGCGGGTCCGTGCTCGACTGGCTGCGCAGCCAGCATTTCGTCGCCAAGCAGGACGCCGACAATAAGAGCAAGATCGCCCTGTCCATCCAGGACGGGGCGCTGGCGCTCGAGGCCAAGAAACGGGCGCTCGGCCTCCTGCTCAACGAGACCGACATCCCCGGCGCCCGGCGCATCCGCATCGAATGGGAGGTCGGCGCCTTTCCCGAGGGGGTATCCTACGACCAGGGGATCCGCAGCGAGCCGATCATGGTCTACACCTTCTTCGGCAGCGAGAAGATCTCGAGCGGATCGATGCTGGTGCCGGACAGCCCCTATTTCATCGGCCTGTTCCTCTGCGAAGCCGGCCGCACCGACCATCCCTATACCGGGCGTTACTTCAAGGCGGGCGGGCGCTATGTCTGTGCCAACGTCGTCAAGGCCGGGGACAGGATCATCACCGAGTTCGACATCGGCGATGCGGTCAAGAGCTACTTCAAGCTGGGCGAGATCCCGCCCGTCAGCGGATTTGCCATCGGCATCGACACCGACAACGCCAAGGGCAATGCCACCGCCAAGTCCTATATTCGAAAGATCGAATATCTGAACTGAGGCGCCGATAGCCGTGAGGTCCAGGCGATTCGCGCATCGGGGCCGGAGCGGCTCGCCCAGTTCTTCCCAGAGACGCCGTTCTTCTTTCCTCGCCCTCACAACGTGAGGGAGAGGGTTGTGAAGAGTTAGTCGGAGCGTAGCGAAGACTTACTCGAAGCTGGGAGAGGGTGTGTGCGCAGGAAGGGCCTACCTCTCCCAGCTCCGGCAAAGTTCCGGCTACGCCTCCACTAAGCCTGCGCAACCCTCTCCCCCCACTTCGTGGGCGGAGAGGAAAGAAATCAGCGACGAGGTCGCTCAGTCCCTCGTCACCGCGGTGAGATTCATCGTCAGCAGCACGCCGGGTCTCGGCAGCTCGCGCACGCCGATCACGGTTCGCGCCGGGCGATGCGCGCCCATCGCCTCGATATAGGCCGCGTTCATGCGCTCGAAATCCGACATCGCCGCGAGGAAGACGTTGATGTGCAGGACATGGCCGAGGTCCGAGCCGACCGAGGCCAGCATCACCGCGAAGGATTTGAGGATCTGCGTGGTCTGGGCATGGACATCCGGACCCGCGAGCTGTCCCGTCGCCGGATCGACGCCGGCCGTGCCGCCGATGGTGATGAAGGGGCCGGCCTTGGCGATGTGATTATAGGGTCCGATCGGCGTCGGCGTGCCGGGCGGGGTCGAGGTTTCCACGTTCATCGTCATGACGGCCTCCCTTGCAGTGCGGTTCGCGGCGGCGGCCCTGCCTAGCTGACCTGCTTCGCGATCTCGCCGGCATGGTCGCGGGCGAATTGGCGAAAGTCGATTGCCGGCCGGCCGAGCACGCTCGCGATATCGCCGGAAACCGGGGCCGCGCCGCGCCGGCGCATCCGGTCGAACAGATTGACGACCAGGTCGGCCCGGAATTCCGAGGCCCCGCCCGCGATCAGCATCTCGCGGTAGGTCTCCGGCGGAATGTTCTCATAAACGAACCGCCTGCCCGTCGCCTCGGACAGGATGGCGACGACCTCGGCATGGCTGAGCGCCTCCGGGCCCGTCAGCACATAGGCCTTGCCGTCATGCTCCGGTTCGGTCAGCGCCTCGATGGTGACCGCCGCGATGTCGCGGATGTCGACGAAGGGAAGGCGCGCCTCGCCCGCCGGCAGGCGCAGGACGCCGCCGGGACAGTAGCTCAGAAAATTCTGGTTGAACCATTGCGGGCGGATCAGCACATGCCCGAGCCCCGACCGGGCGAGCTGCAGGTCGCCCTTGCCATGGGTGCTGATCAGGGGATCGGGCGATTGGGCGTCGGCGGAGGACGCGGAGAGCCGCGCGACTATCCGCACGCCGGCCCGCCGCGCGGCCTCGATGACATTCGCCTGCAGGGCCAGCTGCTCGGGATGCTCGAAGGAAATCAGGAAGACGGCGTCCACCCCCTTCATGGCCGCATCGAGCGAGGCGATGTCGGCGAAGGCGCCGAGGGCGATCTCGACACCGGCCTGGGGCAGCGCCGCTCCGTTCTCGCGCGTCCGGACCAGGGCCCGTACCGGCCGCCCGGCGGCGACGAGCTGGCGCGTGACTTCGCTGCCGGTGTTGCCGTTGGCGCCGGTGACCAGGATCATGGCGGGCGGCGTTTCATTGCAGCCAGCCGAGCGAGCGATACCAGGCGACCGCATCGCGCGCGGACTCCTGAACCGGGCGGGCGACGAGCCCCAGCTCGGCCAGGGTCGGTCCGGGATCGACGAACATGGAGCGACGCGTCAGGCGCACCCCTGTGACGGTCGCCAGGGGCATCTTGCCGCTGACATGCGTGGCCCATCCTTCGCTGAAGAAGGCGACCGTCATGGCAAGCGGATAGGGCACGGTCCATCGCGGCAAGGGCCGGTCCGTCAATGAACCCAGAATGCGCAACCAATCCGCCAGCTGCTGATTATGGCCGCCGAGCAGATAGCGCCGCTTCGTCTTGCCCCTTCTCATGGCCGCGATCATGCCGGTCGCGACATCGCGGGCATCGACGAGATTGAGCCGGCAGTCCAGATAGGCCGGCAGCTCGCCGCGGCAGAAGGCGATCGCCATGCGGGTCGGCGGCGTCAGCAGCCGGTCGCCCGGGCCGATGGGCAGCGTCGGACAGACGAGAACGACCGGCGCGCCCGCCGCGGCCAGCTCCCGGACCGCGCTGTCGGCACGGAACTTGCTCCGGCAATAGGGCCCGACCATGTCGCTCTCATAGAGCTCCAGCTGCTCGACCGAGCCGCGGTCGCCATGGGTCGGCGTGAGGATGCTTTCGGTGCTGGTGTGCAGCACCCGCTCCGCACCATTGTCGAGCGCGGCGCGGATGATGTTCATCGCGCCGTGAAAGTTGATGGCGTCGAATTCGCGCACGTCGCGCCGCCAGAGATTCGGATCGGCCGCGAGGTGATAGACATGGCGGCAATTGCGCGTCGCCTGGACAGCCGCCGCCTGGTCGCGAATATCGGCCCTCACCAGCTCGATGCGATCCCCGGGCAGGTGATCGACGTTCACGCCCGGCCGCTCGAGCACGCGCACCTCTTCGCCTTCGGCGAGCAGGGCCGCGACGAGATGGGAGCCGATGAAACCCGCCCCGCCTGTCACCAGGTTCATGCCGCAATCTCCTGGCTCGCGAGATCGGCCGCCATCTCGTCCAGATGGCTGCGCCGCGGCGGCGATCCTTCCTGCGTGATGCGTTTGATCATTCTGACGGCCGCGCGATTGAGCGGACAGGGAAAGTTGCCGGCGAGCCGCAGCAGGTGACCGTTATAGGCCTCGATCTCCGTCTCGCCATGGCCGACATCCGGCGCCATCGAGCAATAGGTGCCGCGCAGCGACGGGCGAAAGAACATCGCCATCAGCGCGGGCAGGACCGGGGTTCGCAGGATCCTGGACACCGTGTCCGGATGAAACGGGCCGATTTTCGCCAGCGTCAGCCCGGCGCGACGCAGAATGGCGTGGTTCTCCTGAAGCAGGCCGAAGAACAGCCGCTTGGCGAGCGCGTCGGTCAGAAGCTCGGCATTGTCGACGCCCGCGGCCGCGGCCAACGGCGAGATGGCCGCGTTGTACATCAGTTTTGTGTTCTTGAACGGCCGCACATCCTCGACCAGCTCGACCTCGAAGAGGCCGCCCACTCGCAAGGCCTCGGCCAGGCCGCGCAGTTCGTCCCGCTCCCCGGCGGTTCCCGGTCGCCGCAGGCCGATATGCAGGCTGCCGGGCCGGGTAATGCGCGTGACGGGACGTCCGCGCTCGCATTCGGAGACGAAGGACGCGATGCCTTCGCCCGCGAAGTCGTGGCTCTCGAGAACGGTGTCGTAGCCGTTCTGCACCGGAACCAGATGGCGCAGGGTGCCGAGGCGCGCGAGAACGGCGGGATTATCGTAGGTCTTGGTGCAGAGCAGAATGACGGCGTCTGCCGGCGGCTGCCACTCGGCGAAGCCGACGAACGGCAGTTTCACCGGCGCCTGACCGGCCACCAGGAGCCCCTCCGCCCGGCCGGCGGCGAGCTTCTCCGCGTGCCGTTCGACCAGCGTGACGTCCCAGCCGGCGCGAGCCAGCGACCAGGCCAGGACGGCGCCAATGCCGCCGACGCCGACGACGTGAACCTGAGGTTTCAAGAGGCCGCCTCAGACTCGGGTTCGCCGTTGAGAACCATCATTTTCGACCAACCGGTCCTCGATGCGTTGTCCGGTTGCAATGTTAGTGACGCGGTCGAGGCCGGACCAGGAGAATCGTCGCTGGCCGGGCGTCCGATCTCGACGGCGACGCCGCGGATGGCGATGGCCTTTTCTTCGCGACCCTGGGTGCGGCATGGCGCGAAAGGACAAGGCTGCCGGGCGCCAAGGCGTATCATTCGCGGCGTCACGCGGGGCGCGGCCGGCCCGACGCAACGAGATGGGCCAGCGCCAGCACCGCCACGAGCCCGCCCGCGATCCCGAGCGCCTCGAGCCCGTACCAGCCGAGGATGCGCGAGCCGACCGCCGATCCCACCGTGATGCCGATATAGATCATGGCGGCGTTGATCGAGAGGACGATGCCGACGGCCTCGGGCGCGAATTGCGCGACCCGCGCCTGCTGCGGCGCTATGAAGGCGAAGCTGAAGGCCGACCAGGTGGCGATGACGATGGCCAGCTCGAGGAAGCTCAGCGGGACGATCGAGAAGAGCGGCATGATGACGATCTGCGCGATGCAGATGAGGATCAGCGTCCGCCACGACCCGATGCGGTCGGCGAGGAATCCGCCCACCAGGTTGCCGATCACGGCGCCGACGCCGTTGAGCATGAGGAAGCCGGTGCGGATCTCGGGGTCGGGACCGACCGAGGCCTCGATCAGGGGCCCGAAGAAGGTGAAGACCATATAGAGCGCCGCGATCATGGTGGCGGTGAAGGCCGTGGCGAACATCGTGCGGCGATCGGCGAGCGCAGCGAAGATGGTGCCGAGGCCCGCCGCCTGGAAGCGGATATCGCGGGGCACGGCCAGGGCCATCACGCCGGCGCCGAGAGCCGTGAGCGCCGAGATCACCCAGAAGGTCGCTGCCCAGCCGAAATGATAGGAGACCCAGGCGCCGAAAGGCATGCCCACCACCTGCGCGATCGTGCCGCCGATGAACACCGTCGCCAGCGCCTTGCCGCGGCGCTCGGGCGCGCTGATGGCAACCGCGATGCCGGCGGCGATCGGCCCGTACATGGAACCGCCCAGCGCCACGATCACGCGCGAGGCCGCCAGCATCAGGAGACTGGCGGAGAGGGCCGACAGAACCGTGCCGAGGGCGAAGATCGAGAGCGCCGTGACGAGCACGACGCGCCGCGGCAACGTGCCGGTGAGCGCCCCCGTGATCGGCGACAGCACGGCATAGGCCAGCGCGTAGGTCGTGAGCACGATGCCGGCGTCCGCCTTCGAGACGCCCAGCCCGTCCGCGATCGGCGAGACGATCCCGACGAGCACGAAAGCGCCCATGCCGACAATGAAATTTCCGAAGGCGAGAACGGCGAGAACCGCGCCTTCGCCCGACCGGCCCGTCACCGCAACGCCCACCCGTGATGCCCCGAGGGGCTCCCAATGAACGGTTTTGGGGGGAGGGTCAATGGGGATAGGGGGAAACAGGGAAGAGAGACTCCACGGCCCCTCCCCTTGCGGGAGGGGCGGCGAGCGCAGCGAGCGGGGAGGGGAATGATAGTTGCGCGGAGCGCGCTCACCCCTCCCCCTACCCCCTCCCGCAGGGGGAGGGGGTGTGGAGATTTCGAGTTCACCCCTTCAAAAACTCGCGCACCGCGCGGTGGAAGGCGTCGGGCATTTCCCAGAAGACCATGTGGCCGGTGGGGACCTCCACATAGCGCGCGGCCTTCATCCGTTCGGCCAGGCGCCGCGACAGCTCGGGGCGCGTCAGGATGTCGAACTCGCCGGCGACGACGAGGGCGGGATGGCGGATCTCGTGGGCGCGGTCGAGCGTATGGTGGCCGCGGCAGGCGGCGGCCGCGGCGGCGAAGCCTTCGAGGGGCGGCGCCGGCGTCTCGAGGAAGGCCTTCACCGTCTCGGACTTGCGCGTCAGATAGCCGGGCGAGAAGCAGAACAGCAGCAGGCTCTCGACGATATGCTGGCTCTGGCCGCGCTGCGCCATGGCGATCCAGTGATCGAACAGCGCCGTGGCGAAGACGTCGCGCTCGGCCCAGCTGTTGGTGATCACGAGCCGCCGGATGTCGTCGGGGTGACGCAGGGCCCATTGCTGGCAGATCGCACCCCCCATCGAGGAGCCGATGGCGGTGACGGGGTCGAGCTCGAGCCGGCAGGCGAGCTCATGGGTGTCGTCGGCCATCTGTTCGATGCTGTAGGGGCCGGGCGGGGTCGCGCTCCGGCCGATGCCGCGATTGTCGAGCAGGACCACGCGGTGATCGCGCGCGAACTCCTCGACCTGCGCCGCCCAGGAGCTGCGGTCGTCCCCGAGACCGGCGACGAGGACCATCGGCGGGCCTTTCCCGTGGGTCTCATAGGCGATCTCGACCCCGGCACGGGTCCGTATCGTTCCGCTGTCGTCCGGTCCGCTCATGGCTGCCCCCTCCCCCGATGATGATGCAACGGGGAGCAGGATGCATCGACGCATTCCTCCTGTCATCTCCGCCTTGCCGTTGCCCCCGCGCCCTTCCCGTCACCCCCGCGAACGCTCTATCGTCACCCCCGCGAAAGCGGGGGGATGGATTCACACTCCAAGTGCAACACTTGGCTGCAGAAGATTTCAGCGGGGCTGTGCCAGTCAAGGCATTTGCGCGGGGTGTTGTTGTAGGCGCGGACCAGATTTGAGAGTTGGCGTGTGGTGAGGGTGTCGAGGTTGGTTTTTCTGGGGATGTTGCGGCGCAATCGCCCGATGGCGTTTTCGACGCCCCCTTTCTGCCAGGGAGCATAGGGGTCGCAGAAGAAGGTCTGGATATCGAGGCGGTGGAGCTCGTAGTGACGGGCGAACTCGGTGCCATTGTCGAAGGTGATGGTCTGGCGCAGGGATTGGGGCAGAGGCCCGAGCAAGCTGGCGATAGCGTCGGCGATCGGCTCGGCATGCTTGCCGTTGGACCGGCCGACGATGAGCAGGCGGGAGGATCGCTCATGCAAGGCGAGGAGGGCCTGGCCGTAGCGGGTGAACATCATGAGATCGGCTTCCCAGTTGCCGGCGACCGAACGGTCCCCGACGGCGGCGGGTCTTTCTGCAATGGAAACACGATCTTGGATGTGCAGGGCCGAGCTGCCGCCCTTGCGGCCGCGGCGGCCGCGTTTGCTCTTGGCGCGGGGCAGGTAATGGCGCCAGCGATAGTCCTTGTGGCGGGTGATCTGGGCCTGGATGAAGCGGTAGATGCTCTCCGGGCTGATGACGTGCCGGCCCTGCTGGCGTTCGAGCCAGCCGCAGACCTGCTCGGGCGACCAGCCTTTCTTCAGGCCGTCGAGGACTTGCCGGCGCAACTTGGCGTCACGTTCCAGACGCGAGCCTCGCCAGCGCCGGGCCCGGGTCTGCTGCTGGGCGTAGACGGCCCGATAGCCGATCTGACGGCCGGTGTTTCGCTTCAGCTCCCGAGAAATCGTCGATGCTGGGCGATCCAGAGCTGCAGCGATCTGGCGGATCGAGTGGTCTTTGGCCTGAAGGCTGGCAAGGATGGCGCGCTCTTCGGCCGAGAGCTGAGTGTATTTTGTTCCCATGGCAACACCCTAATCTGGTGTTGCACTTCGTTTGAAAATTCAGCGGGCCCAACTCTAAGTCGGGCGCGCTGGATCGACATGGGCCCCCGCTTTCGCGGGGGTGACGGGAAGGGCGCGGGGGTGACAAAGAAGGACCTTCGTGGGGGTGACGAAAAATGGCCTTCGCGGGTGTGACTAAAAATCGGAGGTAACGAAAGAAAGAAGTAGCGGCAGGGGAACGCACCCGCCGTTGACGCCCTGACGAAGCCGGGCGCACCATCCGGACGCGGCGGAACGGGCGCCGTGGCTCACATCAAGAATGCCCGTCGCAACCCGGGGGACATGGTCATGAAACGGATTCTGGCTCTGATGCTGGGCGCGGTTTTGGCGCTCGCGGCAGGCTTCGCATCGCCGGCGACGGCGATCGCGAAGACCAACCCGTGGGAGACCCTGCCGCGGCCGGCGGCGATGCCCACGCCGCTGCGCAGCGGCTATGCGCCGGTCGATGGCGTCCAGATCTATTACGCGATCTACGGTCATGGCGCACCGGTGATCCTGCTGCATGGCGGGCTCGGCAATGCCGACTACTGGGGCAACCAGGTGCGCGAGTTCGCGAAGCATTACCAGGTGATCGTGATGGACAGCCGCGGCCATGGCCGCAGCACGCGCGACGCGCAGCCCTATGGCTATCATCTCATGGCGACCGACGTGGTCCATGCGATGGATTACCTGAAGATCCCGAAGGCCTCGATCGTGGGCTGGAGCGACGGCGCCATCATCGGGCTCGACATCGCCATGACCTATCCCGACCGCCTCGACAAGCTCTTCGCCTTCGGCGCCAACGTGACCACGAGCGGCCTGCGCGAGGACATCGGCCAGAGCGCCGTCTTCAACAAATATATCGAGAATGCCGGCAAGGATTACGAGCGGCTCTCCAAGACGCCGAAGGAGTATGACAAATTCGTCGCGCAGATCAGCGAGATGTGGAACACGCAGCCCAACTACACGCCCGAGCAGCTCGCCACCATCAAGGCGCCGGTCGTGATCGCCGACGGCCAGTATGACGAGGGCATCAAGCAGAGCCACGACATCGAGATGGCGCGCGAGATCCCCGGCGCGCGGCTGCTGATCTTCCCGGGGCTCAGCCATTTCGCGATGTGGCAGGACCCGAAGACCTTCAACAAGGCGGTGCTGCAGTTTCTGGCGGAGTGAGGGGCCCCGGGCCGCAGCAGCCCCGGAAACGGCAGAACCACTGTCCGAGATCGACGAAGAGGCGTGACGCGCAGGCGCTCCTTTCCGCGGCAATCGTTCCAGACTGTACGCGCACCATCGAACTATTCATCGGTTCCGCTTCGGATCCGAAAGCGACCGCCCATCGAATCCGGCGCCGTTCCGAGATATGCCACCACAATCGGATGGCAAACGGCCTGTTGCGGTAAAGTGGCTGCCTTCAAGGTGCCGGGAGGTTGTGGACGCAACCTCGACAGGAGCGGATCCCGCTCAGAGGGAGATCATCGCCTCCCGGTGTGCTTTGCATTGAGAGTGACCGTCAACTACCATTCGTGCCGGACCACTCAGCAGGGGTGGATCACATGGAACGTAGGCTGGTTGCCATTCTTGCCGCCGACATCGAGGGCTACAGCCGCCTGATGGGCGAGGATGAGATTGGCACTCTTGGTGCCGTCCGCAACCAGCGAAAAACCCTCATCGAACCCACCGTGAATCAACATAAGGGGCACATCTTCAAAGTCATGGGAGATGGCATCCTCGCTGAATTCGGCAGCGTCATCGACGCTGTCGGCTGCGCCATCGAGCTCCAGCGGAAGGCGGCTACTTCCGACTCTCTCGGACCGCAATCGCACCTGATGAAGTTGCGGGTCGGGATAAATCTAAGCGACGTCATCGTGGAAGACGGCGATCTTTACGGCGATGGCGTCAACATTGCCGCGCGGCTCGAGCAACTGGCCGAGCCCGGCGGCATCTGCATCTCCTCCGGCGCCTTTGATCAGGTCAGCCGCAAGCTTGATCTTGCGTACGAGGACATCGGCAATCAGCAGCTGAAGAACATTGCCCAGCCGATCCACGTCTATCGGATCGACCCACGACGTGGCGGAGGGCATTCGACCGGCGTCGTGGCGAGGGCACCCAATATTCGATTCCGGAAGCCAAGCATCGCCGTGCTGCCGCTCCAGAACCTCAACCGGAGCGAAGAGCAGGAATTTCTCTGCGACGGCCTCACGCAGGACATCACCTCCGACCTGTCGCGGTTTTCCAATCTATTCGTCATTGCCGCACACTCGGCATTCACATTCAAAGGCAAATCGGTCAAGGCCGAGGAAGTGGGGCGCCAGCTCGGCGTCCAGTATCTGCTGGAAGGATCTGTATATCGTGCCGAAGGCCATATGCGAATCAACGTTCAGCTCATCGACACGAGCGACGATCGCCACATTTGGGCTCATCGGATGGATATTTCGAGTGAAGAACTGGCGCAGGCCCAGGATCACATCGTTCAGAAGATTATCGCGATGCTGGCCGTACGGCTCGATGCGGCGGAACGCGAGCGTGTGCTGGCCAAGGGCAGCGCGGTAGCGACCGCCTATGAGTGCTATCTGCGCGGCGCCAGCTGTTACTCGCATGAGTCGCTCGAACAGCTGACGGCCTGCCGGAATCTATTCGAGGAAGCGACCAGGCTGGACCCGACATTTGCGCGGGCCTGGGGTTATCTCGCCTACACCACGATGCGGGCCGTCGCTCAGGGCTGGTTCGCGGCCAGCGAGGGTGATACGGCCCTGGTGTTTGCCAAAAAGGCGGTCCAGCTGGACTCCTTCGACTACTACAACCATTGGGACCTCGCGTTCGTCTTGTGGAATCTTCGGAAAATGGATCAGGCATTGAGCGAGTATCAGAGGGCTGTCTCGCTGAACCCGAATGACGCCGATCTTCTGGCAGAATTCGCGGAAACGCTTGCTTACCGCGGCGAGCCTCTCGAGGCCATCCGCGAGCTGGAGAGAGCGAAGGAGATCAATCCGTTCTTTCCCGACTGGTATCGATGGAATCTCGGCTGGGCGCTGTACAGCGCTCATCGATACGAGAGCAGCCTTCTCGAACTTCAGCAAATGTCGGAACTCCCCAATCACGTGCGCCTGATCATGGCGGCGAATTATTTCCGGCTGGGAAAGCCGGCAATGGCTGTGCAATTCGTGGCCCAGTTCCTGCAGCATGAACCGGGCTACACGCTGGCCAAGCTCAAGAGCCGTACCGTCTTCAGGAAGGCCGAGGATGAAGAACATTGGCTCGATGCCGTGCGGGAAGCGGGGTTGCCGGAATGAGATGAAGGAAATGACGACGGGTTGGGATCTCCCTTCCGGCAGGATTTCGCCGGGAGAGGCGCTGACGGGCAGTTAATGTTGTGTCAAGCCAACAAAGCACAGGGGATTCATCATGCGAGGCACTGAGAATGCAAAAGCCTTCAGGCTCTATCTTCAAGGCGAGAATCTGTTTTCGGTGGTGCTGCAGGAGGACATGAAGCGCAGTCGTGACAAGTTTCGCCAGGCAACAGAGCTCGATCCGGAATTCGCGCGCGCGTGGGGATGGCGCTCTTATGTTCACGTCCGCAGCATCCTGCTCGAATGGCTGCCGGAGTCGGCGATGTCCGACGCGAAGGAGTGGGCCAGCACGGCGGTCAAGCTCGACCCGCTGGACTATGCGACGCACTGGGATCTGGGGTTCTATCATTTGAACGACAGGAATTTCGAGAAAGCCAAAAAGTGCTACTGCAAGGGGATCGATCTCTACGACAACCAAACCGACCGCTTGGATCGCAAGCCGGGAATTCTTGCCGAGGCCGCCGAAGGATTCCTTCATGCTGGTGATCCCGTGACAGCCATCTCCCTGTTGGAGAGGGCCATGCGCATTCCCGACTGGTATCGCTGGAACCTCGGTTGGGCCTACTACCAGGCTCAGCGATATGACGAGGCGTTGGCGATGCTGAGCAGCATGCGTTCCAAACCTGGCGATCGCGCCTATGTGCCGGAAACACAGTTGTTCCTGGCCGCGGCGTATTATCGCAAGTCGATGTCTTTCAGCGCAGAGGGCAACGCAACCCTGGCCCGGATGCATATGGAGCAGGCCCTGGACGAAATTCATCGCTTTCGAGAGCAGTATCCCGACTTCGAGTTGGGCGACGCCGTCGCCCATCGCTCGCGATTCCAGCACAAGAGCGACGAGGACCACTGGGCAGAGCCGCTAAAAATTCTCTGGGATCAGTAGAGTGCTTCGCCGAGTTCCATGGCGAAAAGTCCGGTTCTGTGGTGGATTTTCGAGTGCCCCGCACGGCTTGGAGGTCACGGCGACAATTGCCGGCTTGGAAGGCCCTTTGCCATTGGCACGAAGGAGGGCAACCGCCCCGCCTTCCGTAACCGAGAGCTGGTGGTGCTTTGTTTCCACGGCAACACCCTGATCTGGTGTTGCAGGTCGTTTGAGTCCTCACGCGCGGAATTGGGCGTGGCCTTTGTTCATGGAGGCTGGCCATAGCCTGTCTTCGTGCGCGCCGATGGCGCAACACGGGGGGTCGGCATGACAAAGCAGCAACGCCGCGCTACTTCCCCTTCCCGCCCGTCAGCGCCTGGTGCAGCAGCCCCGCCATCAGCTCGAAATCCGCCCGCCGCGCGCTGCCCTTGCGCCAGACGAGGGCCAGGTCGCGGGCCTGGGATTTGCCGGCGATGGGCCTGGTCACCACATGCGTGCCTTTGAGGATGCCGGCGTCGAGCGCGATCTTGGGCAGGAGCGTCACGCCCAGGCCGTTCTCGACCATCTGCACCAGCGTGTAGAGGCTGGTCGCCTGGAAGGTGTCGGTCTGGCCGCGGCCCGAGAGCCGGCAGGCGGCGAGCGCATGCTCGCGCAGGCAATGGCCGTCGCGCAGCAGGAGCAGCGGCTCCTCGTCGATCCGCTCCGGGTCGATCTTTTCGAGCTTCGCCAGCTTGTGGGATTCCGGCAGCGCCACGGCAAAGGCATCCTCGCCGATCGAGGCATGCTCGAAGCCCGGCGTGTCGTAGGGGAGCGCGATCAGCGCGACATCGAGCTTGCCGGCATTGAGCTGCTCGAGGAGCCGCTCGGTCAGATCCTCGGTCAGATAGAGCTTGAGGCCCGGATAGCGCCGGCGCAGCGCCGGCAGCGCGCGCGGCAGGAGGAACGGACCGATGGTCGGAATGACCCCGAGCTGGAGCGGCCCCGAGAGCGGCCCCTGGTTGGCCCGCGCGGTCTCGACCAGGTCCTCGGCCTCCTGCAAGAGCCGGGTCGCCTTGGTCACCACCGACTGGCCCAGCGGCGTGACCGTCACCCGGCGCTTGGTGCGATCGACCAGCTGGGCCCCCAGCACCTGCTCCAGTTCCTTGATGCTGGCGCTCAAGGTGGACTGGGTCACATGGCTGGCCTCGGCCGCCCGGCCGAAATGGCCATGGTCGGCCAAGGCCACCAGGTGGCGGAGCTGTCTCAGGGTCGGGAGGTTCGTGATCGCCATTTTCGATTACTCTTATCTAATTAAATCATTGGATCGAACAAGGGGTCGGGGCCATTTTCTCGATTGCGAGTTAGTCGCAATCAAAACAGGAGCCACAAGAATGCTGACCGTCGGCGATCGCTTCCCCCCATTCGACCTCAAGGCCGTGGTGACCACGGATCCCAAGACCGCCTTCACCCAGATCAACGACCAGTCCAACCAGGGCAAGTGGAAGGTCGTGTTCTTCTGGCCGAAGGACTTCACCTTCGTCTGCCCGACCGAGATTGCCGCCTTCGGCAAGATCAACGGCGATTTCAACGACCGCGACACGGTCGTCTATGGCGTCTCGACCGACAGCGAGTTCGTGCATCTAGCCTGGCGGCAGAACCATGCCGACCTGAAGGAGCTCCCCTTCCCGATGCTGGCGGACATCAAGCGCGAGCTTTCGACGGCACTCGGCGTGCTCGACAAGAAGGAAGGCGTCGCCCTGCGCGCGACCTTCATCGTCGACCCGGAGAACGTCATCCGCTTCGCCTCGGTGAACGATCTCAGCGTCGGCCGCAACCCGGCCGAGGTGCTGCGCGTCCTCGACGCCCTCCAGACCGACGAGCTCTGCCCCTGCAACTGGCAGAAGGGCGACGCGGTCCTGAAGGCCGCCTGAGCGACTGACTTGCTCACTGAATAACTGAAGGCCCGACGATTGAGAGACGGGCTCGAGAGCCTGATCGCGTCAAGCCCGAACGGCTTGATGCGCGAATCAGCCTCTCATCATCGGAATCAGAGCAAGATTCACGGTTCGGCTTGAAGAAAGCCGAACCAACCTTGCTCTGGCCCGGGCCCGTCTCTCCTTCTTCCAGCCCGCCTGCATTCACATCAAGCGCCCGCGAAGGGAAACCCTCATGTCGATCGAAAGCCTGAAGAACCGCCTGCCCGACTATGCGCGCGACCTGAAGCTCAATCTCTCGAGCCTCGCGAGCGAGGTCGGCCTGACCGAGCAGCAGCGCGCCGGGACCTTCGTCGCGTCGGCCTTGGCCTCGCGCAATGCCGAGGTCAGCGAAGCGATCCTCGCCGAGTTCGGCCCCAGGCTCTCGCCCGAGGCGCTCGCCGCCGCCAAATCCGCCGCGGCGATCATGGCGATGAACAACATCTATTACCGCTTCGTGCATCTGGCCTCCGCGCCCGACTACAAGACGCTGCCGGCGAAGCTGCGGATGAACGTGATCGCGAAGCCCGGCGTCGAGAAGGCCGATTTCGAGCTCTGGTCGCTCGCGGTCTCGGCCGTCAATGGCTGCGGCATGTGCATCGACGCGCATGAGCGCGAGCTGCGCAAGGGCGGCCTGAGCGCCGAGCAGATCCAGGCCGCGGTGCGGATCGCGGCGGTCGTCCATGCGGTGGCCGCGACGATCGAGGCGGAACAGATCGCCGGCACGACGGCGGCCGCTGCCTGACATCGACGATGTCATTGCCGACGGCGCCGGCCCCGCCGACGGTCATGGACCTGAGGGCCGACGCCTCGCGAACACATCGATGTGATCGCTACGCTCTACTCACAAGCTTCGATCGAGCTTGTCGCTGACTTGATATTCCCGACGGCGCCGGCCCCGCCGACGGTCATGGACCTGAGGGCCGACGCCTCGCGAACCCCGATCTTCTTCCCCCAGGAAGGTCGGGGTTTGTCGTTTGAGGCTCTTTTCTTCTCCCCTCCCCCAAAAGTTGGCGGAGGGGAAGGAAAGGCCAGATCCAACGATCCGCGGCGCTTACATCCTTCGATCTATGCGACGCCGCCGCCGTCAAAACCGGTTCACGGAGATTCCCTTAACGTCCGTCGAAATCGACGCGCCCTCATCATTTCGGGGGAGGGAATTCACGGTTTGGCAAGGGCTCTGACCCAATCCTCCTGCAGCAAATCCCCTCCGCCGCATGCGCTCGCTCCGAGGTTTGGAATCATGAAGAAGTTCACGATCGCCCACAAGCTGGGCCTGGCCTCGCTCCTGTTCCTCGTGCCGGTCGCCTATATGGTGTGGGCGCTGGTGGCCTCGCAGAACATCGCGATCGATTTCGGCGACAAGGAGAACGCCGGCAATTTCTATCTGCGCGGGCTGACCAAGCTGCAGATGGAAGTCGCGCGGTCGATCGTGTCGGGCGCACCCGTCGACGGCAAGGCGGCCGCGCAGGAGATCCGCGCGCTCGAGACGAGCCATGGCGAAGGGATGGAGAGCGCCGAGCTGGCCGAGGCCGCGGCGACCAGCCTCGCCGATCTCGATGGCGGCCTCGCGGCGGAGAAGCTCGAGGCCGCCCGTGCCGCTTTGCGCGCGGTGATCTACCGCATCGGCGACAAGTCGAACCTGATTCTCGATCCCGATCTCGACAGCTACTACGTGATGGACCTGGTGCTGATCAAGCTGCCGGACATCCTCGACCGCACCGCCGGCATGATCAATCTCGGCCGCGCCGACTGGAAGGACGGCGCCATCGGCGGCGACGAGCAGGTCGATTTCTTCGTGGCGCTGGGCGGCCTGACCTCGCTGCTCGAGGGCGCCGACGCCTCGGTGGGCTCGGGCTATAGCGGCAATGCCGATGGCAGCCTCAAGGCCAATCTCGACGGCAGCTATCAAACCTTCAAGACCACGCTCGCCGGCTTCGCCGAGAATGTCGCCAAGGGCACGACCTCCGACGCCGACGCCGCCAAGACCTTCACCGCCATCGACGGTTTCTACAAGGTGGCCTCCAGCGAGATGCAGCGGCTGCTCGAGCGGCGCGTGGCCGCGTTCGAATGGGACCAGCTCCTATCGTTCATCATCACCGGCGTCCTTTTCCTCGCCGCGATCGGCGTGGTGCTGGCGATGATCCGCGTCAGCGTGATCCGTCCCTTGCGCAAGATGACCGGCTCGATGCAGCAGCTCGCCAGCGGGAACCTCGAGGTCGCGATCGATCGCGCCAAGAATGCCGACGAGGTCGGCGAGATGGCGCAGGCCCTGCTGGTGTTCCGCGAGAACGCCGTCAAGGCGAAGGCCCTCGAGGCCGAGCAGCTCGCCGAAAGCGAGCGCCGCCTGCAGCGCCATGAAGCGCTGGAGGCGATGGCCAAGGCCTTCGACGCCGCGGTCAGCGGACGGCTGGACGCGGTGTCCCAGGCGGTGAAGCAGCTGGGATCGACCGCCTCGACCTTGTCGCATCAGGCCGACGAGACCAACGCCCAGGCGAGCGAGGTCGCCCAGAGTGCCGCGACCGCCACCGAGAACTCGCAGACCGTCGCCGCCGCGACAGTGGAGCTGGCGGCCTCGAGCCGCGAGATCGCGAGCCAGACCGACCAGACCACCGCGACCGCCGAACGCGCCGTCTCCGAGGCCGATCAGGCCACGAAGATCGTCGAGGAGCTTTCCAAGGTCTCGCGCGATGTCGGCGGCGTGATCCAGTTCATCACCGAGATCGCCAGCCAGACCAACCTGCTGGCGCTCAATGCGACGATCGAGGCGGCGCGCGCCGGCGAAGCCGGCAAGGGTTTCGCCGTGGTGGCGAACGAGGTCAAGCAGCTCGCCGGCCAGACCGCCAAGGCGACCGACGAGATCGGCGCCAAGCTCCAGGCGGTCGATGCCGCGACCCGCGAAGCGACCGGCGTGATGCAGCGCCTCGCCAGCATCATCGCCGAGATCAATACCAGCGCCGGCGTGATCGCCGAGGCGGTGCAGCAGCAGGGCAGCGCCACCGCCGAGATCAGCCAGAACGTCCAGCAGGCCGCGAGCCGCACCGGCCAGGTGTCGGCCAGCATGGGCCAGGTGACCAAGAGCGCCGAGGTGACCAAGTCGGCCTCGACCGCGCTCCTCGGTTCATCGAGCGCGCTGAGCCGCCAGGCCACCGACCTCAAGACCGAGATCGACAGCTTCCTGGCGCAGATCAAGGCGGCATAAGGGCCGCGGAGGCTTCTTATCTCCTCCCCCAGGCGGGCTTCGCCCGCGACTCTTAGGAGTCTGCCGGCGGAGCCGGCGGGAGGGGGAGGATTAAGGAGGGGGGTTTTCTTGAAGCATCGAGTTGCCGGCTCACCCCCCTTCCTAACCTTCCCCCTCAAGGGGGGAAGGGATAAGACCGAAGGGCGTCGAACTGAGCTGCTTTCGCTGCCCTACCCGATCCGCTTCCCCGTCTCCGCGTCGAACAGATGCACATGGTCGAGCTGCGGGTAGAGCGCGAGGGTCGAGCCCGGGGCCGGGTTGCGGCGTTCGGCGATGACGGCGCTGATGGGCGTGTTCGCGACCCGGGCCGAGACATAGGTGCTGGCGCCGGTCGGCTCCACCACCTCGACGATCGCCGGCAGGCCAGCACCGGCGCCGGTCAGCGTCAGATGCTCGGGCCTGATGCCGTAGCTCAGCGCCCGGCCGTCCGCGGCCTCGGGGCGGCGCGCGAGCGGAAGCCTGACGCCGTCGCTCTCGACATAGGCGGCACCGCCCTCGCTCGCCAGGCGCCCGGTCAGGAAGTTCATCGCCGGCGAGCCGATGAAACCTGCCACGAAGCGGTTGACGGGCCGGTCATAGAGCTCGAGCGGCCGCCCCACCTGCTCCACATGGCCGCCATTCAGCACGACGATGCGGTCGGCCATGGTCATGGCCTCGAGCTGGTCGTGGGTCACATAGATCGCGGTGATGCCGAGGCGCTGATGGAGCGCCTTGATCTCGCCACGCATCGAGACGCGGAGCTGCGCGTCGAGATTGCTCAAGGGCTCGTCGAACAGGAACACCTGGGGCTGGCGCACGATGGCGCGCCCCATGGCGACGCGCTGGCGCTGCCCGCCCGATAATTGCCGGGGATGGCGGTCGAGGAGCGCCTGCAGCCCCAGGATCTCGGCCGCGCGTCCCACGCCCTTCTCGATCTCCGCCTTGCCGGCGCCGCGCAGCTTGAGGCTGAACCCCATGTTCTCGCGCACCGTCATATGCGGATAGAGCGCGTAGTTCTGGAACACCATGGCGATGTCACGCTGCTTGGGCGGCACCTTGTTGACGACCCGGCCGCCCACCGCGATCGTGCCCTCGCTGATCTCCTCGAGCCCGGCCACCATCCGCAGCAGGCTCGACTTGCCGCAGCCGGAAGGTCCCACCAGCACGACGAACTCGCCATCGGGAATGGCGATGTCGATGCCCTGCAGCACCTTCTGGGTGCCGTAGCTCTTGCCGACGCCCACGATATCGACGCTTGCCATGGCGTTCAGGCTCCCGCGCGCCGGCCGGACGCGCTACGCCCCGACATAGCCGCCGCCATTCACATGGATGGTGGTGCCGGTGATGTAGCTGGCGGCGTCGCTGCAGAGGAAGGCCACGGCCTGCGCGACATCCTTGGGCTCGCCCAGGCGGCGCATCGGGATGGTGTCGATATAGGCGGGCCCATGCTGCTCCAGCCAGCGCGCCACCATCGGCGTGTTGATGGTGCCCGGCGAGACCGCATTGACGCGGATACGCGGCGCCAGCTCGCGGGCGATGGTCTTGGTGAAGGCGAGGACACCGGCCTTGGTGGCGCCATAGTGCGAATGCATCGGGCTGCCGCCAGTGTGCGCGGCCTCGGAGGCCAGATTGACGATTGCGCCCCCCTGTTTCATCGCCGGCACCGCCCGGCGACAGGCATAGAAGACGCTGTCGAGATTGGCCGTCATGGTGCGGCGCCATTGCTCGTCGGTCATGGTCTCGAAGGGATGATCCTCGAAGATCGCGGCCGCGGTGACGAGATAATCGAGCCGGCCGAAACGGCGGCTGCAAAGCTCGACCGCGCGCTCCACATCGGCGCTGTTGCCGGCATCGAGCCGGACGGCCGCGGTGTGGGCGCCCGCAGGATCGATCGAGCGCGCAAAGTCCGCCGTCCCGGCCTCGTTGATGTCCGCCAGGACGACCCTGGCGCCAGCCGCCATGAACTCCCGCGCGATCCCCCGGCCGATGCCGCCATTGGCGCCGGTCAGCAGCAGAACCCGCTGCGAAAAATCGAACACGCCCTCTTCTCCCTCTGCGCCCGACCCCAGACTCAGGCCGGCTTCATCTCGAGCAGCTCGATGATGATCCCGTTGGGATCGCGAATATAGGCCGCGTAGCAGCCGCTCACCGGACCGGTGCTCACATCGGCGATCTTGCCCTGCGGCGTGGCGCCCGCCGCCATCAATTCGTCCCAGGTCTTCCTGATATCGTCGGTCTCGAGGCAGACATGGGCGGCCGCGGTCTGGGCCGGCTGCGGCGGCGCGCCCTTGATGGCGCCGTCGAGATACTGGATGAACTCGATATGGTGCCCATGGCCATAGAGATGGGCCACCATGAGCGAGGCGCCGGGGATACCCGTCACCTCCTCCTGCCAGACGCCCTGGCGCGGCGAGACCGAGGCGGCCTTGAAGCCCAGCAGCCGGGTCCAGAACTCCACCGACTTGTCGATGTCCGTGACGGTGAAGCTGGTGTGATTGAATCCGGTGATCATCGCGCGCTCCTACACATAGCCGTAAGCGTTCCAGCCGCCATTCACTTCCAGGGTGTGGCCCGTGACATAGCTCGCCTTCTCCGGCGCCAGCAGAAAGGCGATGCCCTCGGCCGCTTCCTGCTCGGTGCCGAACCGCCCCATCGGTGTGCGGCGGTTGATGGCCTCGGTCGAGAAGCTCCCCGCGGCAATAAGGGCCGCCGTCGGTTCGTTCATGATATAGCCCGGTGCGATCGCATTGACGCGGATGCCGCGCTCGGCCCATTCGATCGCCTGCATCTTCGTCAGGCTGATCAGGGCGCTCTTCGAGACGCAATAGGGCCCGCGCGTCGGCGCCGAGATCTGGCCCATCACCGAGGCCACATTCACGATGGCGCTGCCCCGCTCCATGCGGCGCACGGCAGCATTCGAGATCTCCAGCGGCGCCCAGAGATTGATGTCGAAGATGCGCTTCCAGCGCTCCAGGGTCAGATCCAGCAGCGGCGCATGTTCCCAGGCGCCGGCATTGTTGACGAGATCGTCGATGCCGCCCCAATCCGCGACCATGCCGTCGAGGACGCGCTCGATCGCGGCGGGATTTGTGACGTCGCCCTGATAGGCCCGCGCCAGTGCGCCGATCGCCTTCGCGGTACGCTCCGCCACCGCCCCATCCCGATCGAGCAGCGCCACGCGCCAGCCGCGCTCGACCAGGAGGCGGGCCGTGGCGGCGCCGATGCCGGCGCCGCCGCCGGTGATCAAGGCGCGTCGTCCGGCCGAGGAAGGCGCTGTCGACATGAACGGGATCTCCTTGTTGTTCCGGGGTGCCTTGGCGTCTAGCGCGACGCGCCGGCGAGTTCTCTTGCCGCCGCCAGGATCGCCGGGGCCTTGGGCAGGAGGGCCGCCTGCAGCAGCGGCGAGGCCGGGATCCGGCTGTCGGGCGTTCCCAGGCGGCGCACCGTGGCGCCACGATAGGATTCGGAAATGCGCGCCGCAATCTCCGCGCCGACGCCGCCGGTCCGGTTGGCCTCATGCACGATCAGCACGCGGCCCTTGCACTGGCCCACGACCGCGGCGATCGCCGCCTCGTCCAGCGGCGAGAGCCAGCGCAGGTCGAGCAGCGCCGCCTTGATGCCGGCGGCCGAGAGCTGGTCGGCAGCCTCGAGCGCCTCGGGCACGGATGTGCCCCAGGCAATAATGGCGAGATCGCCGCCCTCGCGCAGGAGCTTGGCCTTCCCCATCGGGTCCGGCGTGCGGTCGAAATCGACGGCCTCGCGCCGCTGATAGAGCGCGCGGGCCTCGATCAGCATGACCGGATCGGACGCGGTGGCCGCGACCCGCAGCATGTCATAGGCATCCTGGGGTGTGGCCGGCAGGCCCAGCCGGATGCCGGGAATATGGAACAGCAGCGCTTCCAGCGATTGCGAATGCTGCGAGCAGGAACCCGGTGTCGCCCCCTGCTGGGTGCGGATCACCATCGGCACGCTGGCGCGGCCTTGCGTGACATAGCGGATGTTGGCCGCCTGGTTGATGATCTGGTCGAGGGCCACCAGCAGGAAATCGCCCCACATGATCTCGACGATCGGCCGCATCCCCGACATGGCGGCGCCCACGGCCGATCCCAGGATCGCGGCCTCGGCGATGGGCGTGTCGAAGACCCGGGCCGCGCCGAACTCGCGCTGCAGATTGCGCGAGGCGCCGAAGATCCCGCCGGCCTTGCCCACATCCTCGCCATAGACGAGGCTCGTCTTGTCGTCGGCCAGGATGCGCCGCAGCGCCTCGTTGACCGCGCCGATATAGTTGATCTCGACGGGCGCGCTCGATGTGGCGCTTACAGCCGGCTTCGCAGCGGATGGTGCTGCCATGACATGATGACGGGCCGAGGCCGGATCGGGCATCGGCCCCTTCAGTACGGCCGCTTCGATTCCGGCCATCCGGCGATCGGTCTCCGCGCGGGCCGCGGCCAATGCCGCTTCGTCGGCAACCTCGGACTGGAGCAGGCGCTGGGCCAGCAGCAGGATCGGGTCATTGGCGGTCGCGGCGGCGCGATCCTCCTTCGGCCGGTAATGCTCGATGTCGCGGTTATAGTGGCCCCAAAGCCGCGAGACGCGGCATTCGACGAAGCTGGGACCGCCGCCGCTGCGCGCGCGCTCGGCCGCCTGGGCGATCGTATCGCGCACGGCGATCGGATCGGCGCCGTCGATGGTAACACCCGGCATGCCATAGCCATTGGCGCGCTTGGCGAGCCGGTCGATCCTGATGATCGCCGAGCTCTCGGTCATCTCGGACCAGCCATTGTTCTCGCAGAGGAAGATCACCGGCAGATCGTAGGCCGCCGCGAAGACCAGGCTCTCATGCAGCGCGCCCTGGCTGGTGGCGCCGTCGCCGAAGGAGACGATGACAGCGCCTCCGGTTTTCCGGGCCTGCAGGGCGAGTGCCACGCCGCAGGCAATCGGTCCGCCGGCGCCGACGATCGAGTTCTCGCCGATGAAGCCGGCCCAGGGCGCGGTGATCAGGGCCGAGCCGGCCCGCCCGCCATTGACGCCATCGGCGCGGTGGCAGACCTCGGCGAACACCTCTTGTGCGTCGAGCTTTCCGGTCAGCGCCCAGCCATGGCCGCGATAGGTGGCGACGATCTGGTCCTCGGGGCGCAGCGCCGCCATGGCGCCGGTCGGCACCGCTTCCTGCCCGGCGCAGAGATGGATCGAGCCGGCGACGACCGGCGGCGTGGCGGTGCTGAGATCGAGGCAGCGCTGCTCGAAGGCGCGCAGGAACAGCATCTGCCGATAGGCCGCCATGGCGAACCCCGCATCCTCCGGCTTGATCGGCTTGGGGGCGTTGGCGAGCGTCATGGCGTGATTCATCCTTTGTCTCTTGGCGTGATGGGGCGGCTGGGGGTGTTTCGCGAGAGGCGGCCGCGTCCGTCAGCCGACCTTCCGCCGCCGGCTTTCGCCGGGGCGGAAGGTCTGGTCCTTATGGGCAGCGCTTTCGACTATTGGCCGAAAGAGTCGGCCCAGGTCTTGTAGTTCGCGATCTCGTCGGCATGCAGGCTGCGCCATTTGGTGATGACGTCCTGATAAGTGGCCGCCGCCTGGTCGACCGTCATGTCGCCGCCGAGGATGCCCTGGAACACGACGAAGTTACCGTTCACGTCCATGTCGGTCGGGTAGAAATTGGCGCGGTAGAAGCTGACGCCGGGCTTGGTCCATTCCATCAGCTGCTTGTCGGTCGGCCGCGTGATCTGCGAAGTATCCCAACGGGAATCGTTCGGCAGGTCGCCGACATTCCCATAGAGCGCCTTCATCCGGTCCTGGGTGTGGAGGAACGCCAGGAAGTTGCCGGCCAGCGCCTTGTTCTGGGCGAAGCTGGTGACCTGGAAGCCAGGCGTGTCCATATAGAGCAACCCGGCCTCTTTGCCCGTCCCGAACACCGGCACCTTCATGATGCCGACCTCGGCGCCGCCCTTCTCCATCTCGACGATCATCTGCTGGAATCCGGGCGCCGCGAAGATCATCGCCGCCTGGCCCTGCTGGAAGCGTCCCAGCCCGTCGCCGAAATTGATCGAGTTGGTGTCGTTGTTGAAATAGGGCTTCAGCTCATGGACCTTTTCGATCCATGACTTCCACTTGGCATCGGTGAAGTCGCCGCCGATCGTCATCTGCAGCAGCTCCGGCACGGTATAGACCTGCGCCTGGAACGCGGCCGCCAGCATCTCGCCGCCGAAGCCGTCCTTGAGGCCGACGACGAGCGGATCGATGCCGGCCTTCTTCAGGTTGTCGGCGGCGGCGATGAATTCCGCCCAGCTCTGCGGCGGCTTCGCCGGGTCGAGGCCGGCCTTGGCGAAGAGCGTCTTGTTGTAGATGACCGGATAGATGCGGGCATCGACCGGATAGAGCCAGGTCTTGCCGTTCCACCGGGTCGAGGCCACGGTCGGCACGGCCTTGATGTCTTCCGCGCTCAGGGCCTCTTCGTTGGGAACGGTGCAGCCGCCCCAGACCTGCTCCAGCGACCAGATGCCGCCCCAATTGTACCAGAGATCGGGGCCCGTTCCGCCCTTGCAGGCCGTGCCCTGGATCGTGGTGTAGGTGTCGGTCGACTGCAGCACCGCATTGACGGTGATGTTGGGATACTTCTTCTGATAGAGCGCGATCGATTCCTTCATCCAGTCCTCGATGCCCGGAACCTCCTGGTTGCCGAGCCACCAGAGGGTCAGCGTCGCCTTGCCGGCGCCCGCCGGATCGTAGGCGCTTCCCAAGCCATCCGCGGACGCGCTGCCGGCGCCCAGCGCGCTCAGCAGGGCGGCCGCCAATCCGACGCGCTTCAATCGGTCGAGCATTCTCATGATGACGTCTCCCATGGGTTGTTTTTATTGGGCAGAAGGCGATGGCGGTGCCGGCTCAAGCGTTGAGGCAGCCCGTGCGGTTGACATAGATCGCCCAGAGCGAGTTCGGGCCTGTCATGAAGAGGCGGCTCCGGCGCGGGCCGCCGAAGGTGAGATTGGTGATGTACTCCGGAACCTTGATGCGGCCGAGCAGGGTGCCGCCCGGAGAGAACAGCTGCACGCCGTCGCCGGCACTGGTCCAGATATAGCCCTCGGTGTCGAGGCGGAAGCCGTCCGAGCAGCCGGGATTGACCTCGGCGAAGACACGGCTGCGCGTGGGCTTGGTCTCGCTCGCCATGTCATAGGCGCGGATGTTGTGCGGCCCGCCCGCACGCTCGGTGAAGCCGGTGTCGGAGACATAGAGGATCTTCTCGTCGGGGCTGAATGCGAGACCGTTCGGGAACTCGCAATCCTCGACCACCAGCGTGACCTCGCCATTGTGCGGATCCACGCGATAGACGTAGTTGCCGGGCTGCTCCTGCGGTGCCTTGATGCCTTCCCAGTCGTTCATGATCCCGTAGGCGGGATCGGTGAACCAGATCGAGTTGTCCGACTTCACGACGATGTCGTTGGGCGAGTTCAGCTTGTTGCCGCGATAGGAATCGGCGATGACGGTGATCGAGCCGTCATGCTCGGTGCGGGTCACGCGCCGGCCGCTATGCTCGCAGCTCAGGAGCCGGCCCTGGCGGTCGCGCGTATTGCCGTTGGTGTGGTTGCTGGGGCTGCGAAAGACCGAAACATGGCCGTCGATGTAGCGCAGCAGCCGGTTGCCGGGGATGTCGCTCCAGATGAACATGTTGGCATCGCCGAACCAGACCGGACCTTCACCGAACTGGGTGCCGGTGTAGAGCTTCTCGAGCGCCGGCCCGAGCAGGATGCAGCGGCGGAACTCTTCCTCGTGAATCTCGAAAAGCTCGTCCATAGGTCCCCCTGTTGCGAGATCGGTTATCCCGATATCATCATATAGCGATAGATCATCACGGTATGATACAAGCCGTCAAGTCCGGAATCCCGGACTCGGCGCCGGTTCTGTCAGGCTCGGCGCGGCGGCTCAGGTGAGCTCGCCGGCGATCCTTTTCATGATCGAGAGATAGGTCGGGAACATCTGCTCGAACCGGTCGGTCGGGGCCGACATGGTGAGCGCGAAGGGCTGCGTGCCGCCGCCGAGCCCGACCGCTAGGCAGCAGAGGCCGGTCGAGAATTCCTCGAGATCGGTCGCATAGCCCTGGGCCGTGATCCGCTCGAACTCCTCATAGAGCTTCGGCAGGGTGGTGATGGTCTTGCGGGTCCGCGGGCTCAACCGGTGGCTCGAGAGATAGTCGGTGCGGACCTGCTCGCTGGAATAGGCCAGCAGCAGCTTGCCCGAGGCCCGGGCATGGGCATCGAAATAGGTGCCGTGCGAAACCTCGATCGCCTGCACCGAGCTGGTGCCGCGCGCCGTCACCAGCGTGACGATCTCGCCGTCCCACCAGCCCGACGCGTAGGCGGTCTCGCCCGTCTCCTCGGCGATCCTGCGCACCACCGGCGCCAGATGCTCGGGCGGCGCCAGCTGGCGCTTGAAGCCCTCGATCAGCATCCCGACGCGCAGGCCCAGCACATATTTGCCGGGCCCGGAGCGGGTGAGGATGCCGGTCGCGACCAGCGTATGCAGCAGGTGATAGCAGGCCTGGCGCGGCAGCCCAGTGGAGGCGACGACCTCGGCCGCCTTGAGCCCATCCTTGCTCTGCGCGACGGCGAAGAGGATGCGCATGGCGCGATCCACCGATTGGACGCGCGGGGCCGGCTCCGATTCTTTCGGGCGGGCCGTAGTCATGGGAGGCGGCAACCGATCATGAGGGGCAAATGGAACTCAACGGCGAACAGGGTCATTCGGAGCATACATCATCGGCCGATTCGGCCAGCGGGCCCGTCAGCCTTTGACGCCGCCGGCGGTGAGGCCGCGGATGAAGAATCGCTGGCCGGCGAGATAGAGCAGCAGCATGGGCAGCGTGCCCCAGAGCATGCCGGCCATCACCATCGGCACATCGATCCGATAGCGCGAATTATAGACGGTGAGGCCGACCATGAGCGTGCGCAGATGGTCGCTCTGCAGGAAGACGATGGCGATCAGGAGCTCGTTCCAGACCCAGAGGGCCTGAACCGTGACCACGGTCGCGAGGGCCGGGCCCGAGAGGGGCAGCAGGATCGAGCGGAAGATGCGCCAGCTCCCCGCACCATCCATGCGCGCCGCCTCGACCAGCGAGGGCGAGAGGGTGCGGAAGAAGCTCGCCAGCAGGAAGGTCGAGAAGGGCAGCAGCATGCCGGTATAGATGACGATGACGGTTTGGTAAGTATTGAGCTGGCGCAAAGCCGCGGCGATCTGGAACAGCGGGATCACCAGCACGATCGGCGGCACCACCATGAGCGCGATCAGCACGCCCAGCACATAGGGCCCGGCGCGCCATTTCATCAGCGCGATCGGATAGGCGGCCAGCGCCGCGAGCGCCGTCGAGAGCAGCACCGAGGCGACGGTCACCGCCAGCGAATTGAGGACCCAGCCGAAGAGATCGCCGCCGGCCAGCGACTGGGCCAGGGTCGAGAGCACCGGCGTCTCGGGCGGACCGAACTGGTTGCTCAGGAACTCGTCGCGCGTCTTGAAGGAGCTGACCAGCATGAAATAGAGCGGCAGCAGGGCGATGCCGGCAAAGGCGATCAGGGTGCCGTGCTGGAGGAGCTTGGCGGGCCAGCCGCTCGCCTGGCTATTCGCTTTCATAGATCGCCAATCTGCCGGTCAGCCACTGGCGCACGGCCAGCAGCAGCCCGACGATGCAGAGCAGCACGACGCCGGCGGCCGCACCCACGCCGATCTGGCTGTTCTGGAACACCTGCTGATAGATGTAGTACTCGGCGACGACGGTGCTGTTCTGCGGCCCGCCGAGAGTCATCACATAGACGTAGGAGAACACCCAGGAGAGCATGTTGATCAGCTCGACGATCGCGTAGAAGGCGAGCGTCGGAGTGAGCTGCGGCACCGTCACATAGCGCAGCACCTGAAACCAGCTGGCGCCGTCGACCCGCGCCGCCTCGTAATATTGCTCGCCGACGCTGCTGAGCCGCGCCAGGCAGAGGATGATGCCGAAGCCCAGCTCCTTCCAGACGATGACGAACATGATGGTCGGCATCGCGAAGGCCGGGCTGCCGAGCCAGTCGGCCGCCAGCGCATCGAGCCCCAGCGCGCGCAAGCCCTGGTTCAGCTGTCCCTGATACTGGAACAGATAGCCGAACACGACGCCGACCACCGGGATCGACAGGATGTAGGGGATGAAGAGGATCGAGCGATAGACCTTCCAGCCCTGCGGCCGGTCATGGAGCAACTGCGCCAGGAGAACGCTCAAGACCAGCAGCACCGGCACGCAGAGGAACAGCCGCAGATTGTTGCCGATGGCGCGGTGGAACAGCGAATCGGTGGCGATGTAGCCGAAGTTCGACAGCCCGACGAAGGTGGTCGGCAGATAGGCCGAGCGCCCGACATGCTCGACGCTGTAAGTGAGCAGGCTCAAGGTCGGATAGGCGAAAGTCAGCCCGACGAACGCGATCATCGGCAGCGAATAGATCCAGGGCAGCCAGCGGTCGAAGCGGTCGGACATCGTTCCCCTCGCCGCGGGCGATGGAGCGCGGCGGCGTCGATATATCACAATATGATATAGTTATGTCTATATGATAGACAGCCGTCAAGGCGGCCGGTTTCACGGCTTGGCTCATGGCCCGGGAGAACGGGCGCTTTCTTGCAATACCGAGAAGACCCCTCCCCTACCCCCTCCCGCAAGGGAAGGGGGCGTGAGTTTTTTTCTGAGCCCTCCGCTTTCCGTTCATCTCCCGCGCCACAGCAGAGATGAATCAAGAATTGTCCCAGCCCCCTCCCCTTGCGGGAGGGGGTAGGGGGAGGGGTCGCTTCAGGATAGAGCGAAGACGTCGATCCTCGATCCCGCTCGAAGCTTAGAATCAGAGCAGAGCGATCAAATCAAAACGTCGTCCGGTCCCCGCCCTTGAGATGCAGGATCTGGCGCGCCTCGGCCGCGGTGGCGACTTCCATCGACAGGGTCTCGATGATGTGGCGGATCTTGCGGACCTGGTCGGCGTTGCTCTTGGCCATCTGGCCCTTGCCGAGATAGAGACTGTCCTCGAGGCCGACGCGGACATTGCCGCCATTGAGCGCCGCCATCGACACGAACGGCATCTGGTGGCGGCCCGCCGCCAGCACGCTCCATTGATAATCCTCGCCGAACAGCTTGTCGGCGATGCGGCGCATATGCATCAGGTTCTCCGGATCGGCGCCGATGCCGCCAAGGATGCCGAAGATCGTCTGCACGAAGAGCGGCGGCTTCACCAGCTTGCGGTCGAGGAAATGGGCCAGGGTGTAGAGATGGCCCACGTCGTAGCATTCGAACTCGAAGCGCGTGCCATGCCCCTCGCCCAGCTCCTTCAGCACATACTCGATATCCTTGAAGGTGTTGCGGAAGATGAAGTCGCGGCTGTTCTCGAGATGCTTCTGCTCCCACTCATATTTGAAGGTCTTGTAGCGGTCGAGCATCGGATAGAGCCCGAAATTCATCGAGCCCATATTGAGCGAGGTCATCTCCGGGCTGGCCTTGAGCGGTGCGGCGAGCCGCTCCTGCAGGGTCATGCCGTGGCCGCCACCGGTGGTGATGTTGATGACGGCGTCGGTGTTCTGCTTGATGCGCGGCAGGAACTGCATGAAGACGTCGGGGCTGGGCGTCGGGCGCCCGTCCTTGGGATCGCGGGCATGGAGATGGATGATGGAGGCGCCGGCCTCCCAGGCGGCGATCGACTCTTTCGCGATCTCGTCCGGCGTAATCGGCAGATGTTCCGACATGGTGGGGGTATGGATCGATCCCGTCACCGCGCAGGTGATGATGACCTTGCGTGCTTGTGCCATGGTCTGGTTCCTTTACTTCTTGATCTTCCGTGAGGCGTCGCGCTTATGCGCGACCAGCGCCATCAGCCGGCGGTCGCGCCAGGCCTGACGTTCGTTCATCCGGTCGCGCGGCAGTCCGGCTTCCAGCTCCTTCTCCACCTGGTCGGAAGTCGCCGCCCAGGAGGCGATATGCTGCTGGCTCGGCCAGAGCCGCTGATAGATGCCTTCATAGCGCGCGATGTAGTCGCGCACGCCGCCGGGCGCGTTGAGATCGATGGTCTCGAACGGTCCCATGAAGGCCCAGCGCAGGCCCAGCCCGTCGCGGATCCCGATGTCGATATCCTCGGTCGTGGCGTAGCCGTCGGCCACGAGGCGGAAGGCCTCCTGCAGCAGGGCCCCCTGCATCCGGTTCATGACGAAGCCGTCGAGCTCGCGCTTCATCACGATCGGCGCCTGGCCCAGCTCGCGCATGAAGGCGGCGGTACGATCGACCGTCGCCTGCGCGGTCCAGGGCGCCGGCACCACCTCGACCGCCGGCACCAGATAGGGCGGGTTGATCGGATGGACCACGACGCAGCGATGGCGGCCCTTGAGCTTTTCGGTGAATTTCGACGGCAGAATGGCGGAGGTCGAGCTCGCGAGGATCGTGTCGGGTCCGGCGATGGCGTCCATCTCGGCCCAGATCGGGATCTTGGCCTCGAGCTTCTCGGGCGCGTTCTCCTGGACATGGGCGGCGCCCTCGAGCGCTTCCTTGAGACTCTTCGCGACGCTCATCCGCCCGCGCACGGTCGCCGGGCTGGCGCCGCGCAACAACCCATTGGCGGCCAGATCGTCCAGCACCCCGTCGACGAATCCCAACGCCGCCGCCGCGGCCCCGGCCTGGGGGTCGTAGAGCGCGACGTTCGCGCCGCCCCGCGCAAAGGTGATCGCCCAGGCCCGGCCGATGAGACCGGCGCCGACGACGGCGACTTTGGGGGATGTCTGGCTCGTCATGATGGCATTCGCTTCCTGGAATCAATTACGCCGTCGGTCGCTTCTTCGTTTCCTCTCCCCTTCCTTCACCTCCCCCCTTGAGGGGGAGGCTGGGGTGGGGGTGGCCACAGTCTCGGTGCAGGCGTCGTTCACGGCGAGAAATATCCCGCAGCATCGCGTTCTTCGATCACCCCCCACCCTAACCTCCCCCTCAAGGGGGGAGGGGATAAGCAGAAGTGGCGGACAGTCGTGAAATTGATCACAGCGTCTCCACATTGCCGCAGACGCTGAGCGCCTGCCCGGAGATATTGCGGCCGGCGGGCGAGCAGAGGAACAGCGCCATGTTGGCGACATCCTGCGCGCTGACCATGCGGCGCAGCGACGCCTTGTTCTTATATTCCAGTTCCATGGTCTCGTAGGGGACGCCGGTCGCCTGGGCGCGGGCGGAGATCACGCGTTGGATGCGCGGGCCCTCGACCACGCCGGGCAGAATGGCATTGACCCGGATCCCGGCCGGCCCGAGCTCCTTCGCCAGGCTCTCGGTGAATCCCACGATCGCCCATTTCGTCGCCGCATAGGGCGTGCGATAGGCATAGCCGAACCGACCCGCCACCGACGACATATTGATGATGGCGCCGTCCTGGGTCTTGCGCAGGGCCGGCACGGCCTTGCGCGCGGAGTAGAACTGGCCGTTGAGATTGATGGCAACGGTCCGGTCCCATTCGGCCGGATCGATATCCTCGACGCCCGCGGTCGGCCCGGCGATGCCGGCATTGTTCACCAGCACGTCGAGCCCGCCCAGCGCCGACAGAGCCGTGTCGAAGAACCGATCCACCTGCTTGACGTCGGCGACGTCGGCCAGTGTGGTGCCGACGTCGGGGAGCGCCTTGCGGCAGGCGTCGAGCGCCTCCTGCGACACGTCGCAGACATGGATGCGCGCACCATGCGCCCGCAGGGTCTCGGCGATCACCCGGCCGATGCCGCTGGCACCGGCGGTGATGACGACGCGCAGACCCGGCTTGATACCCGAGATGGTTTGTTCCGTCATGATGATCCTATTTGCTCACGCAGACCGCTCGCGCAGGACGAGCACGGCGCCCAGCACGACCAGACCGAAAATGATGTCCCGCACCGCATGGGGCAGCGTCGTCCCCGCCAGCAGCGTCAGCAACGCCGTCAGCAGCAGCACGCCACCCAGCATGCCGGCATAGTGACCGCGACCGCCGGTGATGAGCGTGCCGCCCACCACCACCACGGCAATCGACGGCAGCAGATACTCATCGCCCATGCCGAGACTGGCCTGGCCGCTGAAGCCGGTCAGCAGGATGCCGACGAGGGCGGCGCAGAAGCCGCTCAAGGCGTAGACGCCGATGAGCGTGCCGCCGACGCCGACGCCCGACAGGGTCGCGACCCGGGCGCTGTTGCCGACCGCATAGACGCGCCGGCCGAAGGCGGTTCGCCCCAGCAGCACCAGGGCGGCGCTGACGAAGAGCACGACCAGCACCACCACCGGCGTGACGCCGAGGAAGGTTCCCGTCATGAACCAGCGCAAGGTCGGCGAGGAAAAGCCGTCGGGCGTGCCATTGCTGTAGACCAGCGCGAAGCCCTGAAGGATGCCGTTGGTCGCGAGCGTGATGACGATCGGCGGCAGGCCCAGCAGCACCACGCCCAGCCCATTGAAGGTGCCGATCAGCGCGCCGATCGCGAGCACCATCGGGATCACCCAGACGGCTGCCTCGTCGGAGCCGCGGATGAGGCCGGCGGCGAGAATGCCGCAGAAGCCGATGGTCCAGGGAATGGAGAGATCGAGGCCGCCGGTCAGGATGGTGCTCCCCTGCCCCAGCGCCAGGATCGCGAGGAACGAGCCCAGCACGATCAGGGAGTCGTAATATTTCCAGCCGAAGATCGTGCTCCCGCCATAGACGAACTGCGTGACCACGATCACGGCGATCAGGCAGACATAGGCCGGCAGGATGAAGCGCAGCAGCTCGGCGTTGCGGCGGACCCAGGGAACCTTCTGCGCCTCGGCGGCGGCGTGCGACTGGGTGGCGAGCCGCGGCGCCGGCCGGGCCTTCTCGCTATGGAGGAAACGGGACGGGAGCGATCCCTCGCGCCGCGCCTTCAGATTGAGCCGGACCTGATGGAAGTAATGCGCGATCGGCGATTGCCGGTTGATCGAGCCGGCCAGCACCGCCAGCACCAGCACCACACCCTCGGTCACCGACGAGTAATAGGCGGAGACGTTCAGCACCAGCAGGATGTTGACCATCAGGGTCAGGGTGTAGGCGCCGACGATCGAGCCGATGGCGCCGCCGCGACCGCCGCCGAGGAGCGTTCCGCCCAGCACCACCGCCGTGAAGGTCTGCAGCAGGACCGGGTTGCCGATCAGGGGATCGCCGCCGCCGGTCTGGGCGCTGATGAACATGCCGGCCGCGCCATAGAAGCCGCCCGCGATGGTGTAGGTGAAGAACTTGACCCAGCGCACGCGGATGCCGGCCGACCGCGCCGCATCCTCGTCGCTGCCGACGGCATAGAGGCCGGTGCCGTAGCGGGAGTTCTTGATCAGGAGCCAGATGACCGCGGCCACCGCCAGCACGACCAGGGGCGCGGGCAGGAGGCCGGGGATGGCATCGCCGGTGAAGAAGGTGGAGAACTCGGGGGCAATCATGCCACCGGGCTTGTCGAGGATCAGCAGCGTGACGCCGCGGACCAGGAACATGGTCGAGAGCGTCACGACGATCGGCTGCAGCCGCGCGAAGGCGACGAAGAACCCGTTGAAGGCGCCGACCCCGGCGCCGACGCCGATCGCCAGGAAGGCCATGGCGATCTGGGAGGCGGCGCTGTCCTGCATCTGCGTTGCCAGGACGACATTGACCAGCGACACCACGGCGCCGGCGGAGAGGTCGAACCCGCCGCTCAGGATCACCACGGTCTGCCCCATGGCCGCGAGCGCCAGGCTGGCGCTGCCGCTCGACATGAAGCTGACTTCGAAATAGCTGAAGGGGCCGGGCGTGATGGCCATGATGAAGGAGAGCAGCGCCACGAAGACGGCGATGACGACGATCAGCCCGCGGTTTCGGGCGAGCGACAGGCCCAGGCGCGACGGACGGCCGCGATGGAGTGCCAGGGTCGCCATCAGTGCATGCTCCCGGCGGCGACGGTGGCCGGCCGGGCGACGGCACCATTCTTCGCCGCCTCATCGTGGGTCTCGCCCAAGGCCGCGCGCATGATCCTCTCCTCGGAGATGGCGCTGTTCGAGAGCTCGCGCACGACGCGCCCGCCATACATGACCAGGACCCGGTCGCAGAGATTGACCAGCTCCGCGATCTCGGTCGAATAGAACAGCACCGCGCCGCCGGCATCGGCGAAGTCGCGGATCAGCATATAGAGCTCATGCTTGGTGCCGACATCGACGCCGCGCGTCGGATCGTACATCAGCAGGGTGCGGCTCTCGGCCAGCAGCCATTTGCCGATCGCCATCTTCTGCTGGTTGCCGCCGCTGAAGGCCGAGATGCGGGTATAGAGCGCGCGCGGCTGGACCTGGACGCGATCGAGCACCCGGCCGACCGCCTCGCGCTCGGCGGCCTTGTCGATGAAGCCGAAGCGCGTGAAGCGGTCGATGACGGGCAGCGACATGTTGCGCAAACCGTCGAGCTTCAGGAACAGGGCCTCGGTCTTGCGGTCCTCCGGCACCAGGCTGATGCCGATATTGGCGCGCACGGCGTCCCGGGGCGAAGCCAGCAGGATCGGCTTGCCGTCGACTTCGATACTGCCCGATTGCAACCGCGTCATGCCGAAGCAGGCGAGAAACAGCTCGAGCTGTCCCATGCCCTGGAGACCGGCGATGCCCAGCACCTCGCCCGGCGCAAGGGCAAAGGAAGCGTCGGCAAGACGGCCGCCGGTGCAGAGATGACGGCCGGCGAGCGCCGGCGCGCCCGTCGCGGGGCGCGGCGGCTTGCGCGGCGGGAAGGTCGCCGCCAGCGACCGGCCGATGATCATCTTGATGACCTCGTCGTCGCTGATCGCATCGACCCGCGAGGTGCCGATATCCTTGCCGTTGCGCAGGACCGTGAGCACGTCGCAGAAGCGGCGCACCTCGGGCATGCGGTGCGAGATGAAGACAACGGTGGTGCCGTTCGCCTTGAGCTTGGCGATAAGGTCGCCCAGCCAGTCGATATCGCGGCCCGACAGGGTCGAGGTCGGCTCGTCCAGCAGCAGGATGCGCGGACGGCGCAGGATGGCGCGGGCGATTTCGATCTTCTGGCGCAGCGGCAGGTCGAGGTCGCGCACCTCGGCGCGGGGATCGATCTCGCCGAGGCCCAGCGATTCGAGATGGGATTTGACGGTCTCCTCGGCCGCGCGGCGGCGGACCGAGCCCCACCAGGAGGTGGGCTCGTAGGGCAGCAGCATGTTCTGCGTAACCGTCAGGTCGCGCACCTGGGTCATTTCCTGGAAGGCGGTCTGGATGCCGAGGCGATGGGCGTCGCGCGAGTTGGACAGATGGCAACCCTGGCCGAACACCCGGATCTCGCCGCTGTCGGGATGCAGCAACCCGCTCAGCATCTTGACCATGGTGGATTTGCCGGCGCCGTTCTCGCCCAGCAGCGCGTGAACGGTTCCCGCCGTAACGTCGAAACTGGCGTCGTCCAGCGCCACCGTGGCGCCGAACGCCTTGCGCGCGTTGCGGATCGAGATGGCGGGCTGCGTTGCGTCCATCGGCTTCAGGAACCTTGCTTCTCGGCCATGCTCAGGCGTCTCAAATCGATCCGGCGCCGGCTGCCGGCGGCGGAACGGGCCGATGCCCGTCTGCGACCGGCAGCCTTTGCCAGGCGTCAGATCATTCTTCCGGCTGACCGACGAGGGCGCCCTGCAGGCCGACCTCGGGGGTCTGTTCGGAGTAGATCGAGGCGAACCAGCCCGGATTCGGAACCAGCGACGGCTGGAAGGCATTGCAGCCCGCCTTCATTTCCGCCCAGGTGCCTTCCTTGCAGAGCTTGATCGTGTCGTTGGTCACGATCGGCAGCGGCAGGATGGTCAGCTTCGGGATCTCCTTGCCCTCGAGCTTCTGCACCGCGAGCTTCAGCGCCAGCGCGCCCGAATAGGGCGGCGAGGCGTAGGAGATGCGCGGCGCGTTCATCGGCGTATAGGTGGCGTTCGCCCCTTCGACTTCGGTACCGACCGGCAGCATCTGGATGCGGCCGCCATTGGCACCTTCGCCGGCGCAGGGCTTGAGCTTGTCCGGGCTGATGCCGGATTCGACCTGCATCGAGTTCGCCGTGTAGCAACCGACCTGCAGCCAGAGACCGTCGATCTTGTCCCAGCCGCGCGTGGCGAGGATCTTCGACAGCTCGGTGCGGGACACGGCCTGGCTCCACATGCCGACGGACTCGGCGACGATGTGGATGTCCGGATACTTCGCGAAGACTTCCTTCGCGGCTTCGGTGCGCTGCGTATCGACCGACGTGCCCGGCACGCCGGTCAGGATGACGATGTCGCCCTTGCCGTTCAGCTTCTTCGCCAGCCATTCGGCCGTGACGCGGCCCGCTTCATGCTGGTCGATATGGACGTTGTAGGCGCAAGGCTCGGTGATCTCGGCGTCATAGGCGATGACGACGACGCCCTTGTCGCAGGCGTTCTTCACCACCTGGTTGAGCGCGGTCGGCGAGATCGGGAACACGATGATCGCCTTGGCACCCGCCTGCACCATCGAGTTGATCTGCTGGATCTGGCGTTGGGCGTTGGGGCCCGCCACCTGGATCTGCAGATCGACCTTGTCGGCCATCGACTTGTGGGCCGCCATGGCCTTGATCATGTTCGCCGCCTCGGCCTGCCAGTCATTGCCGATGAAGCTCATGCTCAGATAGATCTTGTATTTTTCGGCAGCCGCGTCGCCCGGATGGGACGCCAAGCCGAGGCTGAGGGCCATGGCGCCTGCCAGGCCTATCAGGACTCGTCTGATCGAAATGCGCATTCGTTCCTCCCGTTGGTTTTTACTTGCGATCGATAGGTAGCCCGTGCACTCCGGTAAGCCAGTGATGTCGTCAGCCAAGCAACTCCTTCAGTGAAACAAGCCGGTAGCCGAACTCGACCGGAAACCCCTGATGGTCGAGAGCCATGACGGGCAGGCCCGCGCGGGTTCATGCGGATGCCCGGAAGACAAGGCGATAGGGCAGCAATTCCTGATGCTGCCGGATGCCGGGTTTGGCGTCCCACAGGCGCTGGAACACGCGCTGGGCTGCGGGCCCGAACTGCTCGTAGGGCACATGAACGGTGCTGAGCCAGGGCGCCAGCCACTCGTTCAGCGGATTGTCGTCGAAGCCGAAGAGCGCGACATCGGCCGGCACCCGCAAGCCCACCTCGCGGCAGCGCCGATGGACGCCGTAGGCGATGAGATCATTGCCGCAGAAAACCGCACGCGGCAGGGGCGCGCGATCGAGCAGCTCGACCGCGGCGGAATAGCCGGCCGACATGGTGAGGGCCGCCTCATGGATGGAGCGGTCATCGAGCCTGACGCCTTCGGCGGCGAGCCCGTCGCGAAAGCCTTCGAAGCGCTCGCGGCTGGCCGACGAAGCCGCGGGGCCATGGATGACCGCGCAGCGCTGATAGTTGCGCTCGACGAAATGCGTGCCGATCTCGCGGCCCGCGGCATAATTGTCGATCCCGACGAAGGGACCGCCGCCCGGCATGGGCGGCTTGCGATTCATGAAGACGAGCGGCGCGGCGCTCGCCACCAGCCGGTCGAGGCCCGGACTCGCGACGGCACCCAGCAATGCGATGCCGCGCGCGAGATGGCCCTCCATCTCGTCGAGATAGGCATCCTGCACGACCGGATTCTCGGCCGTGTTGCAGAGGATCATGGCGGTCGAATCGGCGCGCAGAGCCGCCTCGACCGAATGGGCGATCGCGGCATAGAAGGCGTTGGTGGTGTCGGGAATGAGCATGCCGACGAGATGGCTCTCGAGCCGGCGCAGCGCGCGCCCGACGCGGGTCGGGCGATAGCCCATTTCGGTGATGACGGCGCGCACGCGCTCGATGGTCTCCTCCGAGACCTTCTTATCGATGCCGTTGAGGACGCGCGACACGGTCGCGATCGAGACGCCGGCCTTCTCCGCGACATGCTCGATCGTCACCTTTCCGGAGGGGCGAGAGCCCCTGATGCCCCGGATCGGTCCGCCGCCAATGGCAGGTCGCGTCATCGTCATTGCGCCTCGCGCTCTCTAGCCGGCGAAACGCGGTTCGGGCAGGCCGCGCACGCCCAGACCCTTCACAGCGAAGAGATGACCCGCCTCCGGCTCCTTCGGCGGCACGCCGTTGATCGCGCGCGCCATCGAGGTGACATAAAGGATGTCGAGATTGGGGCCGCCGAACATGACGCTGGTGAGGCTGCGCACCGGGAACTCGATCTCACGGTCGATGCGCCCGTCCGGCGCATAGCGCACGATCCGGTTGCCATAGACCTGCGCGTTCCAGAGAAAGCCCTCGGCGTCGACGGTCGAGCCGTCGGGAGCGCCTGGGTCCTTCGTCACCACCCAGGGACGTTTGTTGGTCACGGCACCGGTGGCAAGGTTGTAGTCATAGGCGTAGATCGTCTTCTTCCAGGTGTCGGCGAAATACAGTGTCTTGCCGTCCGGGCTCCAGCAGGGGCCGTTGGAGCAGATGATGCCCTGGTCGAGCTGCTGCGTGCTTCCGTCGGTCCCGAGGCTGTGCAGGCCGCAATTGTCGCGCTTCTCCTCGTAATCCATCGTGCCGGCGATGAAGCGGCCGCGGCGGTCGACCTTGCCGTCGTTGAAGCGCGTGTTGGGGCGATCGGCCTCGGGATCGGCGATCGGCGTCGCCCTGGCGGTGGCGAAGTCGAAGAAATGGAATCCGTTGCGCAGCGCCAGGACGGCGCCGCCGCGCTCGCGCAGGGCCATCGAGCCGATATGCTCCGGCACCGGCCACCAGCGCACGTCATGGCCGGATTCGTTGCAGCTCCAGATCGACTTGCCGAGGCTGTCGATCCAATAGAGCCGCTGCTCGGCGACGTCCCACAAGGGCCCTTCGCCAAGCTCGTTCCGGGCGGGAACAAGGAGGTCGATCGAAACCATGCCTGCCTCCCAGTGGCTTTTCCCCGGAGGCATATCTCAGGGAAAAGGATTTCCTTTTATGGGCGGGCCGCCCGCCCCCGTTGAGATCCGGGAGCGAGACATCCGCCGTTTTTTTGATCGACCCAGCCTGCCATCAAGGCAAAAGCCTGGTCAAGATGGCATCAGGACTGCCTTGTTTTTGCCCAACCCCGCATTTCCGCCGCAGTCTCCCTCAGGAACGGCGTTGCAGCATTGATGAAAAAAGCAGCAATCGTTTTCCTAAATCCGCGCCGGACAAGGCGGAATCCATCCGCGGGGAACAACCCATGCTGTTCCCTTACGCAGTTGCGGAATAGGACGCGAAGCGGCGGTCAGCCGGCGAAGCGCGGCTCCGGCACGCCTTTGACGCCGAGCCCGGTGATGGCGAAGAGGCTGCCGCCGAGCGGCCCGTCTTCCGGGAAGCGCGGCAAGGGCGGCTTCGCCATCGACGTCACATAGAGCACGTCGAGATTGGGCCCGCCGAAATTGACGCTGGTGACCTTCAGCACCGGCATCTTGATGGTGCGGTCGAGCCGGCCGTCGGGCGCGTAGCGGCGGATCTCGCCGGCATAGACCAGCGCCATCCAGACATAGCCCTCGGCATCGACCGTGGCGCCGTCGGGCGCGCCGCCCGTGCCCTTTACGGAACAGAAGGTGCGCTTGTTCGAGGGCGTGCCGGTCTCGAGGTCGTAGTCATAGACCGAGATCGCCTCCGACCAGGAATCGGAGAAGTAGAAGGTCTTGCCGTCGGGGCTCCAGCAGGGGCCGTTGGAGCAGATGATGCCCTCCTCGAGCTTATGCACGCTGAGATCCGGATCGAGGCGATAGAGCGCGCCGATCGCGCCCGCCTCCAGCGTGTCCATCGAGCCGGCGAGAAAGCGGCCCCGCTTGTCGACCTTGCCGTCATTGATGCGAGTCGTGGGCTTGTCCGGCTCGGGGTCGTAAATCAGCTCGGTCTTGCCGGTCTTGAAGTCGAGGAAATGGAACCCGGTCTGGAGCGAGAGCACGGCGCCGCCTTTGCGCCGCAGCGCCATCGACCCGATCTTGGCCGGCACATCCCAGGTCTTGATCTCCTTGCCCTCCGCGGTCGCGCGCCAGACCTTGTTGCCGAAGCTGTCGATCCAATAGAGCCGCTGCTCCTCGACATCCCACAAAGGGCCTTCGCCGAGGATCGTCTTGCAATCGACGAGAACCTTGATCTCCATGGCCGGCTGTCTCCCTGTCGGTTTCTTCGGCGGCCCCTACTAAGCAGCGTGTAAAATTTACCTGCAAGGGGCGAAGCGAGGCCCTCTTGGCGCGCAGACGATGCTTTGCGCTGGAAACGGTGTCCGGGGGCGCGCCAGGATGACGCCTCATGAAGACTGCACTCGCCCGTCACCTGATCCTCGCGCTGGCCCCGCGGCTCCAGGATCGGCGCCTTGTCGCGATCGAGGCGCTGCTGCTGGCGGCCCTGCTGGTCCTCTGGATCGCCGTCAGCCATAGCGCGCTCGGTTCCATGGATATCGCCATCTGGCTGATGGCCGCGACGCCGCTGGCACTCTCGGCGATGACGCAGACGATGCCCGTGCTGGCCGGCGGCCAGGGGCTGGCGGCCGGATCGGCCGCCCTCCTCGTGAATGCGATGGTCGCGACGGCGCCGATCGCGAACGGCGCCGATGCCCTGCTCTGGATCCTGCTCGGCATCGCCGCGGGCGGCGCCATCGGTGCCGTCAACGGCATCCTCATCGGCGCGGCGCGCCTGCCCTCGACGGCCGTCACCTTCGCCACCAGCGTCGCGGTCGCGAGCCTGGCGCAATATCTCGCCGCCAATGCGGTGATGGCGCCCGATGCGGCGCCGATCCTCCAGGATGCGCTGGCCCAGGGCTCCTGGGGACTGCCCGTCCTGCTGATTGCAGCCGTCTGCCTGGCCGGTCTGGCGTTGCAGCGCTCGGCGCTCGGCCGCGGGCTCTCGGCCATCGGACGCCGGCCGACGCTGGCGCAACGTCACGCGCTGCCGGCGGCCCGCTGGCGCATCCTCGCCTATATCGTCGCCGGCCTCGGTTATGGCGCGACCGGCGTGTTCCTGGCGGCGCAGGTCGGCGCGATCGACATGGTGATGGGGGCGCCGCTGCTGCTGCAGATCTATGCGGCGGTGGCGTTGGGCGGCGGCGTGCCGGGTCTGCGCGCCGGATCGGTGCTGGGATCGCTGCTGGGCGCGCTCATCGTCTCGGCGACGGGCAATCTGCTGCTACCGATCGGGCTCGACGATTACCTCGGCACGGGTTTCGATTCGATCTGGCTGCTGCTGGGCGTGGCCCTCTGCATCGCGCTGGTACGCCGCCATCCGGGCAGCGCCATCTCGGCGCCGCCGATGCCAGCGTCATCGGGTGCCCCGAACGGACTGCCGCTGCTGGCGCTCGGACTGGCCTCGATCCTCCTGCTGATGCTCATCCAGCCGGGTAATCGCGACCTGCTGACGATCGCGGCGCTGCTGCCGCTGCTGGCCGTCGGCCAGGGCGCCGTGTTGCGGGCGGGCGGCTTCGATCTCGCCATGCCGGCGCTGATCGCCTTTGCCGGCATGACCGTGGTCACATTGACGCAAGGCCAGAATGAAAACCTGCCGCTGTCATTGCTGGCGATCCTGACCCTCGCGCTCGGCATCGGCTGGGTGCAGGGCAGCCTCGCGCCGCGCCTGCATCGCGGCATCGTCGTGCTGAGCCTCGCCATCGGCGGCCTGCTCCTGACCGCGGCGGATGCGCTGGTGGTGGAATCGCCCAGCGGCTTCGCCCCGCCCGCCTTGACGATGCTGGCGACGACGCGATGGCTGGGCCTGCCGCCGATCGTATGGCTGGCCGTCCCTTCGTTTTTGGCTCTCGGATGGGGCGTCGATCGTTACGGGCGGGGCTGGCGGCGTGGCGCTTATATCCTCAGCGCACTGATGGCGGCGCTGTTCGGCCTGATGATGGCGGGCTTCGCCGGCCAGTATAAAATCGGCTTCGCCGATACCTATCTGACACCGACGCTGCTGGCGGCCACACTCGGCGGCATCTCGTTCCTGGGCGGGCGCGGCAGCATCCTCGCCGCCATCGGCGCCAGCCTGCTGATGACGGCCATCGACAGCGTCCTGATCATGCTCGGCCTGCCGTTCGAATTCCGCCTGATCGGATTCGCCGCCCTGCTGCTGGCTGCCGTCGCCTGGCAGCAACAGGGCCCGACGAGTTTCGGGCTTCAGGGCCTGTTGCCGACGGCGCGCCGCACGAGGTCGTGAAAATAGGCGACGCCGGTCTCGAGGCGCGGGTTGAGCGGGCCGGACCGGTAGACCCCGACTTCGAGATTGCGCTGCACCTGGCTGCAGATCGGGAAATCCTCCTCGACCACCTGGCAGGTCATGGCGGCCTTGCGATCCTTCTCGGCCTCGCTGAAACCGGCCTCGGGATCGAAATAGAAATCGAACAGCAGCCGCAGCCGCGACACCGATTGCGGCAGGATGCGGCAGATATTGAAGCCGCCGGCATAGACGCCGAGGCTGTTGTTGGGCCAGCGCCATAGGAAGAGGCCCTGATAAGCGCCGGTCTCTCCGGCCGGCGCCTTCGCCCGCGGAGACGCATGGTGAACCGAGACGCGATCGCCATTCACGACGCGATAAGTCGCCATGTCGAGATCGGCCGCGAGCTGCGGATGCAGATAGGGGATGTGGTAAGCGTCGAGATAATTGTCGGTATAGGTCTTCCAGTTGAAGTCGAGTTCGTAGCTCTGCCGCTTGTGGAAGCGGTAGCGTTCGAGCGGCACGCCCTGCGTCGCGGCCGCCATGTCGCCCAGGCCCGACAGGAGATCTCCGGCTTGCGGATCGAGATTGACGAAGACGAAGCCGCGCCACTCCTCGACGCGGACCGGGAACAGCCCGAGCGCCGCGCCGTCGAAGCTCTCCTCCTCGGCAAAGCCCGGCCGCTTCTTCAGCCGGCCATCATGGTCATAGACCCAGCCGTGATAGGGACAGCGCAGCACGCCGCATTGGCCGTTGCCCTCGGGCAGCAGCTGCGCCGCGCGATGGCGGCAGACATTGTGGAAGGCGCGGAGCCCGCCATCCTTTCCGGCGAGGACGAATATCCGCCGCCCGGCGAGCTCGGTCGCGAGATACTCGCCAGCTCGCGCCAGCTCATGGCGATGACCGACCAGCAGCCATTCGCGCCCGAAGATCGTCGCCATCTCCCGGGCGTAGATCTCGGGGTCCACATACCAGTCGCTGTCGAGCGTCGTTGTGAATTCGGCGCTCATGATCAGGCGATCCATTCCGAGACGGGCGCGCGCGCCTCATGCAGCGGCTGCGCAATCACATCGACCAGGGTCGGCGACGCCGATTCCAGGGCCGCCTTCAGCGCCGGCCGCAATTCGCGTGGATCCTCGACGCGCCAGGCCTTGAGCCCATAGGCCTCGGCGATGCGCGCATGGTTGCTGCGGTCGAAATCGACCGAGAAATAGCGCTCATGGAACTTGGTCTTCTGACCGGCCTTGATCCAGCCATAGCTGGCATTGGAGAAGACGACATAGGTGATTGGCAGCTTGAGCCGCATCACGGTCTCGAGCTCGCCGACTGTGAAACCGAAGGCGCCGTCGCCCATGGCGGCGACGCATTTGACGCCGGGCCGGCCGATCGAGGCGCCGATCGCGGCCGAGAGCGAATAGCCCAGCGCCCCATGGGCGCGGTTCGAGATGAAATGCCGCCCGGCGCGCCGCTGCTCGTAGAAGGCCGAGAAATAGGGACAGGGCGTGCCGGGATCGGCGATCAGGATCGCGTCCTCGGGCAGGAGCCGCTGCAGCTCGGCCACGACGCGCTCGGGCCGGATCGGCCGCTCCTCGCTGGCTGCGATGGCGTCGAACGCCAGGAACTTCTCGGCCTTGGCCGCCGCGACCGCTTCGCGGCCCCAACTTTCGGTTCTCCGATGCGGAGGACCCAGCGCCTCGTTCAGGGCCGCCAGCGTCAGCTTGGCGTCGCCCAGCAGCGCGACATCGGCCGGATAGGTGACCGCGATCACGCCGGAATCGACATCGAGATGGAGGAAGCGCCGTCCCTCGCGCGGCGGATGGCGCCAGCGATCGGTGGTGACCGAGCCGGCACGACAGCCGATGAAGAAGACCAGATCGGCCTGGTCGAGCACGCGCGCGGTCTCGGTGCTGCCGCCATTGCTGCCGACGACGCCGAGCGCCAGCGGATCGGTCTCGGCGATGCTGCCCTGGCCGCTGATCGAGGTGGCGATCGGCGCGCCCAGGCGGCGCGCGAGTTGCGCCAGCTCGGGCTCGGCACCTGAGATCACGACACCACCGCCGCAAAGGATGATCGGGCGTTTCGCGGCGGTCAGGAGTCCTGCCGCCTTCTCGATCGCGGCGGGATCGGCGCCGGCGCGGCGCGCCGGAAACTGGTTCAACCCCGGCTCGACCCAGAGGTCGCTTTCATCGACCGCGTCCTGCTGCACGTCGAAGGGCAAGCCCAGATGCACCGCCCCCGGACGCCCGGTCGTGAGCTGCGCGAAGGCCGCACGCAGGGTGCCGGGGATCGAGCTGGATTTGTCGATCATCCGGTTCCATTTCGTCACCGGCCGGAACAGCGCCTCCTGATCCAGCTCGGTCAAAGTGAAGCGCCCGCGCGAGGTCACGGCGATATCCGTCGTCACGGCCAGCACGGGAATCGAGGATTCGTTGGCCTCGGCCACGCCCGGCAGGATGTAGGTGGCGCCGCCGCCGCTCGGACCCTCGCAGACGCCGACCTTGCCAGTCACGCGCGCATAGGCATCGGCCATGTAGCCGGCCGAGCGCTCGTCGCGCGTCAGGATATGGGTGATGCCGTGATCGAGGCGGAACAGCGCGTCATAGAGCGGCAGGCTGGTGTCGCCGCAGAGTCCGAACACATGCCGCACGCCCTGGAGCTGCAGCATGCGGACAAAGGCCTCGGCACCCGACAGGCGATTCATGACTCTCCCCGGAACGGCCGGGTGAGAGTGGCCGGTTTGCGGAGCCAGTCAAGATGTGAAGGGATATGGGTCTCGACAGAGGAAACAATGCCAGCCCCTTCCCTTGCGGGAGGGGCGGATGCAGACGACGGAAGTCGTCTGCACGGGGAGGGTCCGCTTGGTGGGATCTCGACGCGTCACCCCTCCCCCTACTCCCTCCCGCAAGGGAAGGGGGTGAAGAAAGTCAGGAGATCAGCCCAGCGCCAGCAGCGAATCCCGCACCCGGCTCAGATGCTTGAACAGCACCTTGCGGGCGGCCTCGGGGTCGCGCTCCTTCAGCGCCGCCACGATCTCGGTGTGGTCGCGGTCGTAGCTGTTGCGGACCTCGGGCGTCACGCTGCGCTTCTTGAGCCGATACCAGTCGGGCTCGTTGCGCACGACATTGATCGCCTCGCACCAGGCCAGCAGGATCGCGTTCTTGGCGGCGCGGAAGATGGTGAGGTGGAGCTGCGCGTCCCAATGCTCGAACTCGGCCAGGCCCTTGGCCGCGATCGAATGCTTCAGTGCCAGCTCGATCTGGGCGATGTCCTCGGCCGTGGCCCGGCTGGCGGCCAGCGCCGCCATCTGCGGCTCGATGATGATCCGGACCTCCATGAGGTCGGCGGGGCTCGCCCCCCGGAGCTTGGTGGTCAGGTCGCCGCTCATGCTGCCATTGGCCAGGCCGGCCCCATGGCCGTTATGACCGTTATGGCCGTTCGTGCCGTTGCTCCTCCCCTCGTTGGGCGAGCGCACGAAGGTGCCCCGGCCGACATGGCGTTCGAGCAGCCCCTCTTCTTCGAGCAGCTTGAGCACCCGGCGCAGGGTGTTGCGGGCGAGACCGAACTGCTCGGCGAGCGCGCGCTCGGGCGGCACTTGCCGGCCGGCCGGCCAGCCGCCATTGGCGATCTGGCTGCGGAGCTCCTCGGTGACGGTCTGAAGGCGGGCGGATTGTCCGTTTGTTGTCATGATATTTGATCCTTTGAACCAAGATTGAACCAATAAAATGGACTCTGCAAGCCCAAAAAGTAGGCAGTCTGCCTCTTGACTCTGCCCATTGACGGTGCAGAATCCGAGGGTCATTGGATCAATGGTTCAAATTTGGTTCAATCAATAGGAGAGAGTGCGTGAAGCTGGTCGTTTACGAGCGCGAGGGACGTCGCGGCGTCGGTATTCTCGAGCAGGACGACCGGATCCGTCCCTACCGCCTGACCGAGGCCGAGGCCGCCCAGGGCCTCCAGGCCGTGATCGAGGCGAAGCTCGCCGGCCGGATCCTGCCGCTGGCCGACGTCACCATCGCCCTCGACGGCGTCAGGCTGATCGCCCCCTTCCCCCACCCCCGGCGCAACATCTTCTGTGTGGGCAAGAATTACTACGAACACGCCCATGAGTTCGCCCGCAGCGGGTTCGATTCCTCGGCCACCTCGGGCGCCGTTCCCGACGCGCCGATCATCTTCACCAAGGTCCCGGAATGCGTGACCGGGCCGTTCGACCCGGTCTTCATGGAGGCGCGGGTCTCGGCCGCGATCGATTACGAGGCCGAGCTCTGCGTCGTGATCGGCAAGGGCGGGCGCGGCATCCCCAAATCCGAGGTGATGGCCCATGTCTGGGGCTATACCGCGGTCAACGACGTGACCGCGCGCGACCTGCAGGCGAAACACAAGCAGTGGCTGATCGGCAAGTCGCAGGACAGCTTCTGCCCGATGGGTCCCTGCGCCGTGACCGCCGACGAGATCGACCTGGCCGACACCACCGTCCAGTGCTGGGTCAATGGCGAGCTGCGCCAGAATGCCAACACCCGCGACCTCATCTTCGACGTGCCCACCCTGATCGAGGCACTCTCGGCCGGCATCACCTTGCTGCCTGGCGATCTGATCGCGACCGGCACGCCCGTTGGCGTGGGCATCGGCTTCAATCCGCCCCGCTATCTCAAGCCGGGCGACAAGGTCCGGATCGAGATCGGCGGCATCGGCCGGATCGAGAACGAGTTCCAGGAACTGTCGGCGCAGCGGCGCAAGGGCTCGGCGGCATGAGCACGCAGACCATCGAACGCATGGCGGTCGAGGTCGAGGGCGAGGGCGACCCGGTCGTCCTGGTTCATGGGCTGGGCGGCAGCTCCAACACCTGGACGCCGCAGCTGGGCATTCTGGCCGGCCGCTACCGCATCATCCGCCCGGACCTCCAGGGCTCGGGCCGCAGCCCGCTCGGCTCGGCATCTCTGTCGGTCGACGGCTTCGTCGACAGCCTGATCCGCATGGCCAGGGTTCTGGGCGTCGAGCGCGCGCACTTCGCCGGCCATTCGCTCGGCACCATCATCCTGCAGAAGCTCGCCATCGCCGAGCCGCGGCTGGTCCGCAGCCTGACGCTCTGTGCGCCACTGCTGGCCCCGCCCGACCAGGCCCGCCAGGGGCTGAAGGACCGCGCCGCCAAGGCGCGGGCCGAGGGCATGGGCGACATCGCCGACGCGGTCCTCAAGGTCGCGATCTCCAACCACACGAAGCAGGCCAATCCGGTCGCCTTCGCCGCCGCGCGCGAATCGCTGATGCGCCAATGCCCGAATGGCTATGGCGCCACCTGCGAGGCGCTGGCCGCGGTCGAGGCCGCCGATGTGACGCGCATCACGGCCCCGACGCTCCTGATCGCGGGCGAGGACGACCCGGTGGCGCCGGCCTCGGTCGCGCGCACCATCGCCGACCGCATCAAGGGTGCGCGCGTTCATGTGCTGGCGCGCATCGCCCATTGGACGACGTTCGAAGCCGCCACCGAAGTCAACGCGCTGATGAAGGATTTCCTGGCGGCACAACGCTGAACCACCGACAGACCGCCTGAGGCTTCCGCCAAGATCCCGCTTTCGACAAGGGACAGGAGGCCGGGCCAACCCCTTGGGAGGGACCTGACTATGGGTAACGTGCTCTTCACCAACGTCCGCATCTTCGACGGCACCGGCGAGCATCCCTACACGGGCGAGGTGCTGGTCCAAGGCAACCGCATCAAGCATGTGGGCCGCGGCAGCCGCACCGTGCCGGTCAATGGCAACACCGTCATCGACGGCGCCGGCTGCACCGTCATGCCGGGCATGACCGAGGCCCATACGCATTTCTCCTGGAACAATGCGGCGAGCCTCGACGCGATCTTCCGCATGCCGCCCGAGGAGCACACGCTGCTCGCGGCCGGGTCGGCCAAGACCTATCTCGACATGGGCTGGACTTCCTGCGTCGGTGCCGCGGCCGCGAAGCCCCGCCTCGACGTGGTGATCCGCAACGCGATCAATTCCGGGCAGATCCCGGGGCCGCGCTATCTCGCGAACAGCCAGGAGATCGCCACCATGGGCGGCCTCGGCGACACCAACCCGCCTCATGTCGACGCGCCCGAGATGTCCTTCGGCTGGGTCGTGACCGGCCCCGAGGAGATGCGCAAGGCCGTGCGCATGTTCATCAAATACGGCGTCGATCTCATCAAGCTCAATCTCTCCGGCGAGGAGATGACCGACACCAAGGCGCAGGAAACGCCGATGGCGGAGGAAGAGATCGTCATGGCCGTGACCGAGGCCAAGCGCCGCGGCATCCGGGTCTGCGCCCATGCGCGCTCGGACGAGTCCGTGCGGCTCTGCATCAAGCACGGCATCGAGATCATTTATCACGCGTCCTACTGCAGCGACGACACCATCGACCTCCTGGCGCAGCACAAGGACAAGTTCTTCGTGGCGCCGGGCCTGGGCTGGCTGGTCAATACCGCGCGCAATGCCGGCCCCTTCGGCATCAAGCCGGACTCGCCGCTGGGCATCTATTACGAGCGTGAGCTCCATATCGCGGTCGAGACCATGCGCAAGATGCACAAGAAGGGCATCCGGGTGCTGCCGGGCGGCGATTACGGCTTCGCCTGGACCAGGCATGGCACCAACGCCAAGGACCTCGAATATTTCGTCGACATGGTCGGCATGAGCCCGATCGAGACATTGGTCGCCTGCACCCGCTATGGCGGCCAGATCATGGGGAGGCCGAACGAGCTGGGTCAGGTGAAGCCCGGCTTCCTCGCCGATCTCCTGCTGGTCGACGGCGATCCGGTCGCCAATATCCGCATCCTCCAGGATCGCAACCGCATCCTGGCCGTGATGAAGGACGGCGAATTCTTCCGCACGCCGGACATGCAGCCCAGCCGGGCCCGGGTCGCGGTCTAAGGCGCGAAGGACCCGGATCCAGTGACGCGTTCCGACGGGCCGCCGGCTCGACGTTCGCTCTCGGGACCGCGCGATCGCGCGGCTCCCGGCAGCGAGCGCTGCGCCCATCAGATGGCCGGGCTGATCACCGCCCTGCCGAAAACCAAAGCCGGAGTGCATGCGGCGCCGCCCGATCCCGAGACGCCGAGCCCGATGCCGGCCTCGACGAGGCGACGGGCGTGAAGCTCTTCCTGCTCACCTTCATGAACGGGCTCACGCTCGCTGCCCTCTATTTCCTGGTGGCGAGCGGCTTCACGCTGGTCTTCGGGCTGATGCGCAACGTCAATCTCGCGCATGGCTCGCTCTATCTGCTGGGCGCCTATCTCGGCTACAGCGTCATCCAATGGACCGGCTCCTGGTATCTGGGGGTGGCCGCCGGCTTCCTCGGCATGGCGCTGGTGGGCCTGGCGTTGCAGCTCCTGGTCTTCCGCCATATGGAAGGCCAGGACATGCGCCAGACCATGGTCACGATCGGCATCTCGATCGTGCTGGCCGACATCATGCTGTGGATCTGGTCCGGCAACACCTATCAGTTCGAGGCGCCGGAGATCCTCTCGGGCGTGGCGCATGTGCCCCTCGTGCGGGTCTATCCGGCCTATCGCCTGGTGGTGCTGGCGGTCGCGATCGTGATCGGCGTCGGCCTCTCCCTGTTCCTCAACAAGACGCCCATCGGCATGATGATCCGCGCCGGCGTGGACGACCGCGCCATGCTGTCGGCGACCGGCGTCAATGTGCATCTGATCTTCGCCGTCACCTTCGCGATCGGCGCCGGGCTTGCGGGCTTCGCCGGCGTGGTCGGCGGCACCGCCCTCTCGATCGCGCCCGGCGAGGATATCCGCTATCTGCTGGCCTCGCTCGTCGTCACCATCGTCGGCGGCATGGGCTCGATCACGGGAGCCGCCATCGGCGCGCTCCTGATCGGCCTCGCCGAGCAGTTCGGCCTCGCCTACTCGCCGACCTATGGCGTGGTCTACACCTTCGTCATCATGGTGGTGGTCCTGGCCTTCCGGCCCCAGGGCATCATGGGCCGGAGGGCGTGAGGCCATGGCCAGCGTGACCGATACCAACCAGGCCCCGACCTCGCTGCCGGCCCAGCTCGCCGGCAAGCTGCGGCCGCACCATCTCCTGGTGGCGGCCTTCCTGCTGGTCTATCCGCTGATCGCCAGCGACTTCTGGATCGTGCAGATCGGCGCCCAGACCTTCTTCCTCGGGCTGATCGCGCTGTCGCTGACGCTCCTCGCCGGCTATGGCGGCATGGTCTCGCTGGCCCAACTCGCGACCGCCGGCGTCGCCGCCTACATGTATGCGATCTTCGGCCAGAACTCGGCCAATCTCGGCCTCGACTGGCCCTGGTGGGTGGTGATCCCGCTGGCGCTCGCCATCGCGGTCCTGTTCGCGACCCTGGTCGGCGCCCTCTCGGTGCGCACCGAGGGCATCTACACCATCATGATCACGCTCGCGATCAGCGTGGCCTTCTTCTATTTCTGCCAGCAGAACTACAGCATCTTCAACGGATTCAAGGGCTATGCCGGCATCGCGCCGCCGCATGTGTTCGGGGTCGATTGGCGCGCGCCGGTGCCGTTCTACTTCCTGGCGCTGGGCCTGGGCGCCTTCGGCTATTTCGGCGTGCTCTGGCTGTCGCGCTCGACCTTCGGCATCGCGCTCCAGGCGGTCCGCGACAATCCGCGGCGCATGGCGGCGCTGGGATTCAATGTCCGCGCCCATCGCATCGCGGCCTATGCCGTGGCGGGGCTGCTGGCCGGCTTGGGCGGGCTGCTGCTCGTCTGGTACAACGGCCGCATCTCGCCCGGCACGATCGGTGTCGGCGGCGCCATCAACATCCTGGTGATCGCGATCCTGGGCGGCCTGCGCCGTCCGATCGGCCCCTTCATCGGCGCGCTCTTCTTCGTGCTGCTCGACAATTTCGCCATCGACCTGATCGACCGGGAGCGATTCAACCTGGTGATCGGCATCGCCTTCCTGGCGGTGGTTCTCTTTTCGCCCGACGGCGTGCTCGGCCTGTGGGACGGGCTCAAACGCCGGCTGGCCAAGACCGCGGCTCAACGCGGCAAGGATATGCGGACCCCGTAGCGGGTCACCCGAGATTGCCTAGCCTTCGATGCTGACGGCCGCAGCACCAATCCAGATCCAACTTGCGGTGAGCGGTGGGTAAGAAACGAAATGGGAGGAGTCGAAAAATGTTCTCACTAACACGACGCATTCTGCTGCAGAGCGCGGCAGCGGCCATGGTGCTCGGCCTCGCGGCCGGGTCGGCCAAGGCCGAAGACACCATCAAGATCGGCGTGCTGGCCACCCTGGAAGGCGCCTTCACGGTGCTGGGCGAAGACAGCATGCGCGGCTTCGAGCTGGCGCTCCAGCAGCATGACGGCATGGCCGGTGGCAAGAAGATCGTGGTGGTCACCGGCTCGTCGGACGCCTCGCCCGACAGCGCCATCGCCGCGGCCCGCAAATTGGTCGAGCAGGACAAAGTCGACATCCTGATCGGGCCGCTCTCGGGCGCTGAAGGCCTCGCAGTCAAGGATTATGCCAAGACCCAGCCGCAGGTCACCTTCGTCAATGGCACCTCGGCCGCCCAGGACACCACGCTGCGCAATCCAGCGCCGAATTTCTTCCGCTTCACCACCGACGGCGTGCAGTGGCAGGCGGGCCTCGGCGACTACGCCTATACCAACAAGGGCTACAAGAAGGTCGTCACGATCGCCGAGGACTATGATTTTCCCTACTCGCAGGTCGAGGGCTTCATGCTCGACTTCTGCAAGGCGGGCGGCCATGTCGTGAACAAGTTCTGGGTTCCGATCGGCACCAAGGACTATTCCTCGATCGTGTCCTCGATCCCAGACGATATCGACGCGGTCTATGTCGCGCTCGGCGGCGCCGATGCCGTCAACTTCCTCTCGCAATATCAGCAGGCCGGCGGCGGCAAGCCGATGATCGGCGGCTCGATCACTGTCGATCAGACCATTCTCGGCTCGGAAGGCAAGCGGAAGGACTACCTGATCGGCACGCCCTCGGCCGGTCCGCTCGCCGACAATTGGGACGATCCGCGCTGGCACAAGTTCGTTGCGGACTACCAGAAGGCCTTCCCGAAGGGCTTTCCGTCGCCCTCCTTGTTCGCCCATGGCTACTATGTGGAGACCCTGGCCGTGCTGACGGCGCTCGACAAGGTCAAAGGCGATCTCTCCGACAACCAGAAGGCGCTGCGCGAAGAGCTCTCGACCATGACGCTCGACACGCCCACCGGCATGGTTCATCTCGACAAGAACCGCAACGGCGTGGCTGACATCTTCCTGACCGAAGTGTCGCAGGGCGCCGACGGCAAGCTCTACAACAAGGTGGTTCGCGTCATCCCGCAGGTGCCGCAGACCATGGGCATGGACGAGGCCGCCTTCCTGGCCATCGGTCCGGCCACCCGTGACAACCCGTCCTGCCCGTAACGGCAGGCGGTTCCTGGAACGGGACGAGAAGACAGAACGATGAGCGAGACCGCGCTCCGGATCTCACGGGCGGGCTCCGCGAATGCCTTGGAGCTTCGCGGCGTCTCCCGTCATTTCGGGGCGCTGGTCGCGCTCAGCGACGTCAGCATCACGGTGCGTGCCGGCGAGCGGCGGGCCGTGCTGGGGGCGAACGGCGCGGGAAAGACCACGCTGTTCAACGCCATCACGGGCGATTTCCCGCCCACCGCCGGCCGCATCCGCTTCTTCGGCGAGGATGTGACGCAGCTCCCCGTCCATGACCGCATCCGGCGGGGCCTGCGTCGCACTTATCAGATCTCGATGGTGTTCAAGGGCCTCTCGGTCCTCGACAGCCTCTATCTCGCGGCGCGCGGCGTCTCGCGCGGCCGCTTCTCCTTCATCCGCCAGCATGAGGGCGATCCCTCGCTCCAGGCTGCGCGCGAGATGCTCCATGCGGTCCATCTCGATCACATCGCCAACACGCTCGTCGCCGATCTGGCCCACGGGCAGCAGCGCCAGTTGGAGATCGGCATGGCGCTGGCGGGCGCCCCGCGCTTCATCCTGTTCGACGAGCCGGCCGCGGGCCTCTCGCCGGTCGAGCGGCGCGAGCTGATCCAGATCCTGGGCGCGCTGCCGGCCCATATCGGCTACATCATCATCGAGCATGACCTCGACGTCGCGCTGCGCGTGGTCGAATCCGTAACGGTCATGCATAACGGCGCGCTCTTCAAGGAGGGCACGCCGGACGAGATCCAGGGCGATGCCGACGTGCAGCGCATCTATCTCGGAGGCGCCCATGGCTGACCGCTGGGGCAGACCCGACATGGACGCCCCGAAGAGCGACCCCGCGAAACCGGCCAAGAGCGACGCGCCGGCGCTGGTCGTGCGCGACCTCCATGTCTATTACGGTCCCTCCCATGCGCTGCAGGGCGTCGAGCTGACGCTCCAGACCGGCGTCTTCGCCATCGTCGGGCGCAACGGCATGGGCAAATCGACCCTCTGCCGCACCATCATGGGCCTGACGCCGGCCGCGCGCGGCAGCGTCATGGTCACGGGCCAGGAACTGCTGGGCCGCGCCTCGAACGACATCGTCGCGGCCGGCGTCGGCTATGTGCCGCAAGGGCGCCGGGTCTGGCCCTCGCTCACGGTCGACGAGCATCTGCGCCTCGCCGCGCGCTCGGGCCGCAAGGGCAGCTGGAATGTCGAGCGTATCTACGAGGCCTTCCCGCGCCTGGCCGAGCGCAAGCGCAATGGCGGCGGCCAGCTTTCCGGCGGCGAGCAGCAGATGCTGGCGATCGGCCGCGCGCTGCTCGCCAACCCCTCCCTCCTGGTGATGGACGAGCCGACCGAGGGCCTGGCGCCCGTGATCGTGCAGCAGGTCGAGCGCATGCTGCGCCGCCTCGCCGATGAGGGCGAGATCTCGGTGCTGCTGATCGAGCAGAATATCGGCGTCGCGACCCAGGTCGCGAGCCGCGTCGGCATCATGGTCAACGGACGGATTCCGCGCGAGATGGCGGCTTCCGAGCTCGCCGCCGACCGCGAGCTGCAGCATCGCCTGCTCGGCATGGCGACCCATGCCGAGGAGCCGGAGCCCGAGGCGCCGCCGCCCGACGCCGAGACGGTGGCCGAGCCGGCGACGACCATGTTCCGCGTGCGCCGGCAGGAGACGTCCGACGAGCTCGAGCCGAGCCCGCTGGCGGAGGTCGTCTTCTCGGTCGACCGCGCGCCCACGCGCTGGTCGGCGGGCAATCCGCTGATGGAGGCGCCGGCCCCGGCCCCGGCCGAGCCGGAAGCGCCGGTGACGATGGCGGAGCCGGAGCCTTCGGCCGCACTCAGCCAGGTGCCGGTGGCACGGCTCACCGGCCGCTCGGCCTATGTCGCCGGCACCTTCGACACCAAGGGCCGCGAGCTCGGGTTCATCGCCAACAGCCTTAGGCGGCTGGGTCTGCGCGTCGTCACGGTCGATCTCTCGACCACGCAGCGCCCTTCGGCCGCCGATGTCGGCCCGGCCGAGGTCGCGCGCTTCCACCCCAAGGGCGCCAATGCCGTGTTCACCGGCGATCGCGGCAGCGCCGTCGGCTCGATGGCCGAGGCCTTCGCGAAATTCATCCTCTCGCGCCGCGATCTGGGCGGCCTGATCTCGGCCGGCGGCTCCGGCGGCACGGCGCTCGCCACCCCGGCGATGCAGGCGCTGCCCATCGGCGTGCCGAAGGTAATGGTCTCGACGGTCGCGTCCGGCGACGTGAAGCGCTATGTCGGCCCCTCCGACATCTGCATGATGTATTCGGTCACCGACGTGCAGGGCATCAACCGTATCTCGGAGCAGGTGCTCTCGAACGCGGCCCATGCGCTGGCCGGCATGATCGCGCATCGCAGCGACGGACGCGAGATCACGGCGACCAAGCCCGCCATCGGCCTCACCATGTTCGGCCTGACCACGCCTTGCGTGCAGTTGGTGACCAAGGCGCTCGAGCATCGCTTCGACTGCCTGGTGTTCCATGCGACCGGCACCGGCGGCCAGTCGATGGAGAAGCTCGCGGATTCAGGCCTGCTCGCGGGCCTCATCGACGTCACCACCACCGAGATCGCCGATTGCTTCATGGGCGGCGTGTTCTCGGCCGGCGAAGACCGGCTGGGCGCGCCGATCCGCACGCGCCTGCCCTATGTCGGCTCGGTCGGCGCGCTCGACATGGTCAATTTCGGCCCGATGGACACGGTCCCGGAAAAGTACAAGGGCCGGAAGTTCCACATCCACAATCCCAACGTGACCCTGATGCGCACCACGCCCGACGAGAACGCGCAGATGGGCCGCTGGATCGCCGAGAAGCTCAATCGCTGCGACGGGCCGGTACGGTTCCTGCTGCCCGAGGGCGGCGTCTCGGGCCTCGATGCGCCGGGCCAGTCCTTCTGGGATCCGGCCGCCGACAAGGCGCTCTATGACGCGATCGAGAAGCATCTGGTGAAATCCGACCGGCGGCGCCTGATCCGCCTGCCCTTCCACATCAACGAGCCCGGCTTCGCCTCGGCGCTGGTCGCCAATTTCCTGGAAATCGCCGGGCCCATGACCGCTCAAAGCCACTGGGCCGCCTCGGCCTGACGAAAGAGACGACAAGAACGATGCCCAAACTCGACCGGAAGACATTGCTGCAACGCTTTCAAGGCATGGCCAGGCGCGGCGAGCCCATCGTCGGCGGCGGCGCCGGCACGGGGCTGTCGGCCAAATGCGAGGAGGCCGGCGGCATCGATTTGATCGTGATCTACAATTCCGGGCGCTATCGCATGGCGGGCCGCGGCTCGCTCGCGGGGCTCCTCGCCTATGGCAACGCCAACGAGATCGTGGTCGAGATGGCGCGCGAGGTGCTGCCCGTCGTGAAGAAGACGCCAGTCTTGGCAGGCGTCAACGGCACCGATCCCTTCTGCCTGTTCGATCCCTTCCTCGACCAGTTGAAGCAGCTGGGCTTCGCCGGGGTGCAGAATTTCCCGACCGTGGGCCTGATCGACGGCACCTTCCGCGCCAATCTCGAAGAGACCGGCATGGGCTATGGGCTCGAGGTCGACATGATCCGCCTCGCCCATGAGAAGGACATGCTGACGACGCCCTATGTCTTCAGCGCCGAGGAAGCCCGCGCCATGACCAAGGCGGGCGCCGACATCATCGTCTGCCATATGGGCCTGACCACCGGCGGCGCCATCGGCGCCGAGACGGCGCTGACGCTCAAGGACTGCGTGCCCAAGATCAATCTATGGGCCGAGGCGGCGCGGAAGATTCGCAAGGATGTGCTGGTGCTCTGCCATGGCGGCCCGATCGCCATGCCGGCGGATGCCGAATACATCCTGAAGAACTGCCCCGGCTGCAACGGCTTCTACGGCGCCTCCTCGATGGAGCGGCTGCCGACCGAGATCGCACTGACCGAACAGACCCGTCAATTCAAGGCCATCGCCGGCCCCGTCGGCGGCAAGGCCAAGCGAACGTCGAAGCGGCGCTGATGGCTTCCGCGTCGTCGTAGCCAAATAGGGAGAAAGCCATGTCTGGAGAAACGCTGGGTTGGATCGTCTTCTGGGTCATCGTGATCGCCATCGCGATCGCGATCGGCATCTGGGCCATGAACCGCCTCTATCGGCGCTCCTCGAAAGAGACCTCGTTCGTGCGCACCGGGCTGGGGGGCCAGAAGGTCGTGGTGAATGGCGGCGCCTTCGTGCTGCCGATCGTCCATGAGGTGACCCCGGTCAACATGAACACGCTGCGCCTCGAGGTGCGGCGCGGCCGCGACAGCGCGCTCATCACCAAGGACCGCATGCGCGTCGATGTGGTGGCCGAGTTCTATGTCCGGGCCCAGGCGACGCCGGCGGCGATCGCGGCGGCAGCCCAGACGCTGGGCCGGCGGACCATGCAGCCCGACTCGCTCAAGGAGCTGGTCGAAGGCAAGTTCATCGACGCGCTGCGCTCGGTTGCGGCCGAGATGACGATGGAACACCTTCACGAGAAGCGCACAGAATATGTGAAGCGCGTCCGCCAGGCGGTGGCCGAGGATCTGCTCCAGAACGGCCTCGAGCTGGAAAGCGTGTCGCTGACCGGCCTCGACCAGACCAACATGGAGTTCTTCAATCCCTCGAACGCCTTCGACGCCGAAGGCCTGACGCGACTCACCGAGGAGATCGAGCGGCGCAAGAAGATCCGCAACGACATCGAGCAGGACACGCTGATCCAGATCCGCAACAAGAACCTGGAGGCCGAACGGGTCCAGCTCGATATCGACCGCGAGAGCGAATATGCCCGGCTGGAGCAGCACCGCGAGGTCGAGACCAGGCGCGCCTCGCAGCAATCCAACCTCGCCCGCGAGCGGGCCGTGAGCGAGCGCGAGTCCGAAGAGGCCCGGATCGAATCGCGCCTGCAGATCGAGCGCGCCAAGATCGCCCAGGAGCGCGCCCTCGACGAGGACCGCATCGCCCGCGAGCGCGACACGCAGCGCCTAGAGATCGACCGGCGCAAGGCGCTCGAGCTGGCCGAGCAGGATCGCGCCATCGCCATCGCCGCCAAATCCAAGGCGCAGTCCGAGGCCCAGGCCGAGGCCGAGCTCGCCCGCGCCAAGGCGGTGGCGGCCGAGGAAAAGGTCTTCTCCGCGCGCGAGACCGAGATCGCGGAACGGCGCAAGCAGATCGAACTGATCGCTGCGTCGCAGGACGCCGAGCGCGACGGCATCCGGGTCCGGCTGCAGGCCGAGGCCCAGCGCGCTGCGGCGGCCGATCACGCGGCCGCGGCCCGGCTCACCGCCGAAGGCGAAGCCGAGGCCGACAAGATCCGCTCGCTCGCGGCCAAGCTGCGTTACGAGATCGAGGCCGAAGGCAAGCGCATGATGAACGAATCGCTGAACGTGCTGTCGCCGGAAGCGCGCGGGTCCGAGGCGCGGCTGCGCGTCATCGACCGCATCGAGGGCATCATCCGCGAAAGCGTCAAGCCGATGGAGAATATCGAGAGCATCAAGATCCTCCATGTGGACGGGCTGGGCGGCGGCAACGGCAACGGCCCTGTCGGGCCGGCGGGCGAGCCGCCCGCCAACTTCTCGGATTCGGTGGTGAACTCCGCGCTCCGCTATCGCGCCCAGGCGCCGCTGGTCGATTCCCTGCTGAAGGAGATCGGCCTCCAGGGCGGCGACCTCGGGCAGATCTCGAAGATGCTGGAGAAGACCGGCCCGAAGGAAAAATGAGCATCAACGGCGAGGCTGACGCATGGTGAAGGTCTATACCTCGAGCGTGATCGATGCGCCGGCTGACCGGGTCTGGGCGGTGATCCGCGATTTCAACGCGCTACCGGCCTGGCATCCCGCCATCGCCGACAGCCGGATCGAGGGCAACCAGCCGAGCGACAAGGTCGGCTGCATCCGCAATTTCAACCTCAAGGCCGGCGGCAATATCCGCGAGCAGCTGCTGGCGCTGTCGGACTACGACTATGTCTGCACCTACGCGATCCTGGTCTCGCCCATGGGCGTCGAGAACTATGTCGCGACCCTGAAGCTCTCGCCCATCACCGACGGCAACCGCAGCTATGCGGAATGGACCGCCGAGTTCGACTGCGCGCCCGAGCGCGAGAAGAAGCTCGCGGAGGATATCGGCCAGGGCGTGTTCCAGGGCGGCTTCGACGCGCTGAAGCGCCGCTTCCCGGCGGGACGCTAGGGCCCGCGGACGACATGAACCCGTTCTTCTCCTTGCTTTCTTCTCCTCCCCCCTTGGGGGGGAGGCTGGGGTGGGGGGTGGCCACAAGCTCGATGCAGGTCATGTTCATGTGCCCCAAAGCTCTTTCATCATCCCGCCCTTCGATCACCCCCCACCCTAACCTCCCCCTCAAGGGGGGAGGGGATGCGAGCGGCGGTCGCACCCCATGACCAAGGTCCGCCGCTCCACCATCATCGATGCGCCGGTCGACCAGGTCTGGCAGTTCATGCGCGACTTCAACGGGCATGAACGCTGGCATCCGGCGGTGACCGAGAGTGCCATCGAGGAGGGCCGCGCCGCCGACCGGATCGGGGCGGTGCGCCGCTTCAAGCTCAAGGATGGCGGCCAGCTGCGCGAGCAGCTGCTGACCCTCTCCGACCGCGACCGGCGCTACACCTACTGCATCCTCGAGGCGCCGATTCCGCTGATCGGCTATGTCTCGACCGTCGAGCTCAGGCCCGTGACCGACGGCGAGCGCACCTATTGGGACTGGCGCTGCGAGTTCCGCAGCCCGCCCGGCGAGGAAGCCGAGCTCACGGCGCTGGTGGGCGAGCAGATCTACGAGGCGGGCTTCGACGCGGTGAAGCGCGCCTTCAACCAGCCCGTGATGCCCCGCCCAAGGCTGGCGCCAGACGCCGCCGCGACCGGCGGTCCCATGATGCGCATGGCCTCAGCCGGCACCGGTGGCGTCATGACGGGTCATGCCGTGATCCTGGAGCGCCATGGCGGCCCGGAAAATCTCGCCTGGCAGGAGATCTCGGTGCCGCCGCCGGGACCCGGCGAGATCCGCCTGCGCCAAACGGCAGTCGGCGTGAACTTCATCGATATCTATTGCCGCACCGGCTATTTCCCGATGGTGACGCCGCCGGCCGCGCTGGGCATGGAGGGCGCCGGCATCGTGCTCGATGTCGGCGAGGGCGTGACCGGCTTCGCGCCCGGCGACCGCGTCGCCTATGCGGGGCCGCCGGTCGGCGCCTATGCCGAGATCCGCAATATCCCGACCGATCTCGTCGTGCCGTTGCCGCCCTCGATCGACGAGGAGACGGGCGCCGCCGCACTCCTCAAGGGCATGACCGCCGAGTTCCTGCTGCATCGCTGCCACAAGGTGAAGGAAGGCGACATCGTGCTGGTTCATGCCGCCTCGGGCGGCGTCGGCAATTTCCTCTGCCAATGGGCGAGCCATATCGGCGCCACCGTGATCGGCACGGTCGGTAGCCGCGACAAGGCGCGGCTGGCGCTGGCGCGCGGCTGTGCCCATCCGATCGTCTATTCGGAGGAGGATTTCGTCGCGCGCGTGATGGAGATCACGAACGGCCGCGGCGCCGACGTGATCTATGACGCGATCGGCCGCGACAACATCAACCGCTCCTTCGAGGCCCTGGCGGTGCGCGGCCATATCGTCTCCTTCGGCCAGGCCTCGGGGCCGCTCGAGCCGCTCGACATCGCCGGCTTCGCCACGAAGTCCGCCAAGATCTCGCGGCCGAATTACGGCCACTATGCCGGCGCACCGGAGCAGGTGCGGGCCTCGAGCGCGCGGCTCTTCTCCGCGATCGAACGCGGAATTCTCAAAGTCGATGTCGGCCAGCGCTTCGCGCTCCGCGATGCCGCCGAGGCCCATCGCCGGCTGGAAGCGCGGGAGACGACGGGCTCGACAATCCTGGTGCCGTAGCAGGCACCCCTCCCCTCCCCCTACCCCCTCCCGCAAGGGGAGGGGGCGTGGTGAATGTAGATCTCGCTCGAAGCTTGAAAGTAGAGCGAAGCGATCGTATCGACTTAGGGGGTAGGGGGAGGGGTGTGCCGTAGTCTCGACATCTGCAGTAGACGAACGGCGCTAAATCGCCGTCCAGCCGCCATCCACCGGCAGCACCACGCCGGTGATGAAGGACGCGGCGTCCGATGCTAGGAAAATCGCCGGCCCGACGATCTCCTCGACGCGGCCGCGACGCTGCATAGGCGTCATGCGCCGCACGGCGTCCATCACCTCGGGGTCCGAGTCATAGCCCTCGGTCCCGGTCATGGCATGTTCCATATAGCCGGGATTGAAGGCGTTGACGCGGATGCCGCGCGGGGCCCATTCGGCGGCGAGCGTGCGCACCAGCTGGTCGACGGCGCCCTTCGACGCGCAATAGGCGGCGATGCCGGGAAAGGCGACCAGGCTGCCGTTGGACGAGGTCATGACGATCGAGCCGCCGCCCTGCTTCGCCATCGGCTCGAAGGCTGCCTGCGCGCAATAGAGATAGCCGCCGACATTGACGCCGAGGATCCTGTCGAGCGTGCCCTCGTCGATCTGCTCGGCCGGCATGGGCGCGTCGATGCTGGCATTGCAGACCATGATGTCGAGCCGCCCGAAGGCGGCGAGCGTGTCCGCCACCAGCCGGAAGCAGTCGGCGCGGTCGGCCGTGTCGACACGCAATCCCTTCGCCTTGCCGCCGGCAGCCCTGATCTCGGCCGCCGCCGATTCCGCTTCCGAGGCCGTGCGCGAGCAGGTCACGACCGCGGCCCCCGCCTCCGCCATGCCCTTGGCGATGGCGCGACCGAGGCCGCGTCCCGATCCGGTGACGATGGCGGTCTTGCCGGCGAGGCTGAAGCGGGAGAGGGACATGGGGTGCCGAAGGGGAAGATGGAGAAGCCAGAGGCTCCCTTGTTGCTCCACTTCTCTTTCCTCGCCCTCACGAGAGTGAGGGAGAGGGTTGCGAAGAGTTAGTCGGAGCGAAGCGGAGACTTACTCGGAGCTGGGTGAGGGTGCTTCTTCGACCCCCCTCACCCTCCCCTCTCCCCCCGCTTGCGCGGGTGGAGAGGAAGGTTTTCATGTGAGCCAGGGGAGAAGCCTTAACTTCTATATTCCGGCTCTTCCTTGTCGAGGATCGCCTTGATCTGGTTGAGATGATCGTCGGCGAAGGAGGGATAGTCGACCCACTGCGAGGCCGTCAGCTTGGCGATGTTGTCGGAGACGACGCGGAGCTTCTTGCCCGTGGCGTAGGCGGTCATCAGCGTCTCGGCGGCGCGTTCGAAATAATACATCTCGTCGAAGGCGAGCCCGATCGAGGAGCTGGCGATCAGCACGCCATGGTTCGCCATCATCAGCACCGACTTGTCGCCGATGGCGCGGGACAGCCGATCGCCCTCGTCCTCCGACAGCGCCATGCCGGCATAGTCGTTGTCGAACGCCATGCGGCCATAGAAGCGCATGGTGTTCTGGTCGATCGGATACATGTTGTTGTCCTCGAGGGCGGCCAGCGCCGTCGAGTATTTCGGATGGAGATGGAGGATGCAGCGCGCCTGAGGCAAGTTCGCGTGGATCCGGCCATGGATGCACCAGGCGGTCGGATCGGGCGCGTCGGGGCGCTCCATCGTCTTGCTATCGTTGGTGTCGAGCAGCAGCAGCTCGGAAGCGCGGATCTGCGAGAAATGCCGCCCGCGCGGATTCATCAGGAACTTGGTGCCGTCGGCCGAGACCGCCGCGCTGAAATGATTGGCGATGCCCTCATGCATGTTGAGGCGCGCGATCCAGCGGAACACGGCCGCGAGATCGACCCGCGCCTGGCGCACTTCCTGATCGTCCAGCCCGTAATCCCGGGACCGCAGTGACGTCACGACAGCCATAGTTCGTCCTCCTGATGCGGAAGCGGAACCCTGCCCGCTTCGTCTGCTCGTTAACGCTGGGCCCGTTCCCAGGCCGGGTGCAACCAGACCGGCGCCTGGGAACGCGCCAGGGCCGGCCGGCCTCGAATCATATCACTCGCCTTCTCGGCGATCATGATCGTCGGCGCATTGGTATTGCCGCTCACGATGGCTGGCATCACCGAGGCGTCCACGACCCGCAATCCCTCCAGCCCCTGCAGCCTCAGGGTCTCGTCCACGACCGCCATGCGGTCGCTGGCGGACCCCATCTTGCAGGTGCCGACCGGATGGTAGCAGGTTTCCACCCCCTGGCGCACCCAGGCGTCGATGGCCTCGTCCGACCGGGCGTTTGGCCCTGGCGAAAGTTCCTCGCCGCGATAGGGGTCCATGGCTTTCTGCGCCAGCACCTCGCGGACCAGCCGCACGCCCTGGCGCATATCCTCGCGGTCGCGGGGGTCCTGCATATAGTTGAACCGGATCGCGGGCGGGGCCTTGGGGTCGGCCGAGCGGGCCTTGACCCAGCCCCGGCTGTGGGCCCGCATCAAATCGAGATGGACCTGGAAGGCATGGCCCGGAACCGGCTCGACCGTGCCCGGCTTGACCGCCAGGGGCATGAAGGTGAGCTGCAGGTCGGGATGCTCGACGCCGGGCCGGCTGCGGATGAAGGCGCCGGCCTCGAAATGGTTCGTGGCGGCGGGGCCGCTGTTGAACATCAGCCATTCGAGCCCGGCCATGATCTTGCGCGGGCCCTGCGCCGCGCGATAGAGCGTCACCGGCTGCTTGCAGAGATGCTGGATCACCACGTCGGGATGGTCGTTGAGATTGGCGCCCACCCCCGGCCGCTCGTGGCGTACGACGACACCGATCGACTGCAGGTGATCGGGCGCGCCGATGCCGGAGAGCTGCAGGAACTGGGGCGAGTTGATGGCGCCACCGCAGAGGATGACCTCGCGTTCGGCCCGCGCCGTCTCGACCTTGCTGCCTTGGGCGTATTCGACACCGACCGCGCGGCGGCCCTCGAGAACGACCTTCAGCGCAAGCGCGCCCGAGACCACCGTCAGATTGGGCCGCGTCTCGGCCTGGGAGAGATAGCCCCGGGCCGTGCTCCAGCGCCGCCCCCGATGGGTGGTGCGGTCCATCGGGCCGAAGCCTTCCTGCTGATGGCCGTTGGCGTCGGGCGTGTAGGGATAGCCCGCCTCGATGCCGGCCTCGATGAAGGCCTTCTGCAAAGGCGGCAGCTCGCCGCCCGGCGTCGAGACGCGCAACGGGCCCTCGCCGCCATGATAATCGTCGCCGCCCCGCTCGTGACGCTCGGCGCGCTTGAAATAGGGCAGCAGTTCCGCATAGGACCAGCCACGGCATCCGGCTTGGGCCCACTGATCATAGTCGCGCGCATGACCGCGCACATACATCATGCCGTTGATCGAGGAGGAGCCGCCGAGCACGCGCCCGCGCGGATGGGCGAGCACGCGATTGTCGAGATAGGGCTCGGGCTCCGAGACATAGGCCCAGTTGAACTTGTCGTTCGAGAGCAGGCGCCCCATGCCGGACGGCATATGGATCGGCCAGCCACGATCACGCGGGCCCGCCTCCAGCAGCAGCACGCGGACCTCGGGATCCTCCGTCAGCCGCGCCGCCAGCACGCAGCCCGCGGAGCCCGCGCCGACGATGACATAGTCATGGCCGCGAGCGGCGCCGTTGGTGGGCATCAAAGACTCCAAGTCATCCCAGGCACCGACCTGTCATCGCCGGACTTGATCCGGCGATCCAGGGCCGACAAAGACTGGATTGCCGGGTCAAGCCCGGCAATGACAGGAAAGGAGCGAGCGGCGCTGTTGGTGGGCATTAGAAACTCCACGCTCCCTCCCCTTGCGGGAGGGGGCAGGGGGAGGGGGTCTTCGCGCGAAACTTATCGTCGATCACCTTCATCATTCCAACCACCACGCCCGCTGCAGGCATCCCCCTCCCCGCTCGCTACGCTCGCCGCCCCTCCCGCCTACGGGATTCACGGATTTTCGCCTTCGGTAGCGAGGGCGTAACCCTCGAGACGCGCGGCGAGTTGGTTCCAGCCATAGCGCATGGTCTTTGGTCCCGGGGGCTTGTAGTAGCAATTCCAACCGCCGAGACGAGTGGCGATCCAGGCGACGAAGGCGAGAGATCCGGGTGGGTGTGGGTTTTTCTGCCGCTGGGTCTTGCCCTCCAATTTTTTGGAGAGGCGCTCGAGCGGGATGGCGAAGGCCTCGTCGATCACATCGGTGGCGGGGCGCGGACCGCCGTCGCGGGCATCGACCAGCTGGATGGTGCGCACCGCACCCGCCAATCCGATGGCGGCCAGATTGAACAGGCGCTCGGCGTCGACCAGTTGACTGTCTTCGAGGGCGAGGCCGTCGCTCTTCAAGGCGCGGAAGGTCTGCTCGATGCGCCAGCGCAACCGATAGAGCTGGACGACATCCTCGGCTTGCGCGCCATCGGCGACGGCATGGGTGGTGAGCAGGCGCCACAGCAGCGGGGTCTTACCGGCCGGCGCCTCGACCTCGCGGGCCTCGACCAGGTTGAGCTCGATCTCCCGAGGCAGCTTCTCCACCAGGCCGTTGACCGGCCGGGCGATCCGCACCTTCCCGGCACGCAGCTCCACGGTGGCGATGCGGCCCTTGTCGCCCGGCCCGCGCGGCGCCACCCGGACCTTGCAAACCCGGAGGCACGCTGCATCCCCGAGCGCCTCGAACAGAGGACTGCCCTCGGCCAAGTTGCGGTTCTGGGCCGCCCGCACGATCAAATCGAGACCCTCGGGCTTGCTGGCAAAGAGCGGGTAAAGATCGCTTTCCCGGTCGGCCACCATGGTCACGCGCGCCGCCCCGCTCAAGCTCGCGACCGCGCTCGCGCAGCCCGCCAGCCAGCGCGCCGATTCCTTGTCCCCCGAGGCCCGGCTGCGCCGGCGCGCCGCCGCCTCGTCAGCCCGCGTCCAGATCGCCGCATCGACCAGCCCGACCACTGCCTCGCTCTCCACATCCACCGCAATCACCGGATGGATGAAAAAGCCCGGCGTCGTTCCATTCCCCGCCGGCCCGAACCCACGGCGCTTCTTATCCCGGCCGGCGAAGTTGATCTCGGTCGTGTCCTGGACCGCCAGCACATGACGCCCCACGCATCGTTCCCCCGTTCGGCCCGCCAGCGTCTCGACAATCCGCTCCACCGAAACATAGGGCGAGGACAGAAACCGATGCACCGCCATCTCGCCCGCCCGGTTCTCTCCCAGCTGGCGCAGCACCAGCGACCCCGTCGCCGCAACCCGCTCGATCAGCCAATCCCCTCGCTTCTCAACACGAATATCGCCAAACGACATCGCCAGATCCTCGCAAAATCACCCCGAAGATCTTGAATCATATTTACTTCCAACACGGAATCACTTCCGTGAATGCCGTAGCCCCCTCCCGCAAGGGGAGGGGCCGTGGTTTTCTTCCATGCCACGCACCCTTGCCTCACGCCGCGCGGAGCGCGTCGTAGCAGAGCTTGTGGAAGTGGTGGACCAGATGCTCGCTCTCGTTGCCGCGTTCGGCATCGATCAGATAGCGGCCCTGGTCGAAGCCGAAGGAGCGCAGGCCCTTCTGCTGGGTGACGTTGAGCTGGATGTCTTCCGGCCCCAGCTCCTCGTTCATCCAGCGGATGCAGGCCTTGGTGACCTGCGCCAGCGGCCGGTGGCTCGGCGCGTAGTAACCGAAGCGCAGCAGCGACTTCTCGGGCTCGAGCGGGATCATGATGAAGGTGCCGAGGATGTCCGAGAAGGGGAAGCAATAGAAGGTCGTGTTCGGCCAGACGCCGATATTGAAGAACCATTCGGTCTGCCAGGTGGCGCCGGCGAGCGATTCGCCATAGGCGGAATTGGCGCCCGGCATCGGCGGGCCGATATAGGTCCACCATTTGTCATGCGGGGTGAGCCGGTAGCCCTTGAAGTCGATCAGGCTCGCCAGATGTTTATGGACCGGGCCCGAGAGGCCGAAATGATAGCCCTCGATGGAATTGTCCATGATGACCTTCCAGTTCGCCGGCACGATCACGTCGACCTCGTTCACCAGCTTCATCCGGTCGAGATCGGGCAGATAGCGGCGCATCTCGTCCTCCGCCCCGCCGGTGATCGAGGCGAGCGGCGCGGCATCGGGATCGAGATTGATGAAGACGAAGCGGCCCATGGTCTCGAGCCGCACCGGCTTCAGGCCGAACTGGCTCTTGTCGAAAGCCTGGAGCCGCTCGGTGCGCGGCGCCGTGCGCAGCGTGCCGTCCTGGTTGTAGCACCAGGAGTGATAGCCGCAGCGGATCACGGCATGGGTCTTGCCGCGCCGGTCATGCAGCAGGCGATTGCCGCGATGCTGGCAGGCATTGTGAAAGGCGCGCAGCTGGCCGTCGGCCCCGCGCATCACAATCACGCTCTGGTCGAAGATGTCGGTCACGACATAGGAACCGACCTCCTCGAACTCGCTCTCATGCGCGACCGAGTGCCAGGCCGGATAGAAGATCTTCTCGCGCTCCTCGCGGAAGACGCCCTCGTCGTAGAAATAGCGCGCGGGCAGGCTCATGGCCCGTTCGGGATTGCCCGGGTTCCAGTCGAGGGTCTTCTGCGGAATCATGGGGTCGTCCTCTCTCGGGATATCGCGGAGGCAGGTCCCGGACCGGTGGGACCGCTTGGCTTCACCCTATGGGCCCCCGGCCATCCGACTTGATGGATTACGCCCGATTTCTGTCGTAATTTGTCAGGACATGAAACGCTCCGACAGCCCCGCCCCGATCCCGCAGACCCAGCGCATCGGCTTCCTGCTGCTGCCGGACTTCCCGCAGATCTGCCTGGCGGCGGCGATCGAGCCGCTCTTCATCGCCAACTGGCTGAGCGGCGGTCCGCTCTATCGCTGGGAGACGCTGTCGCTCGACGGGACCCCGGTGCGCGCCAGCAACGGCACGGCGGTCGCGGTCGACAGCGCCGTCTCGGAGGATGTCCGGTTCGATGCGCTCTTCCTGCTGGCGAGCTTCGACGTGAAGCGCCAGACCGCCGACCGCAAATTGCGCGCCTGGCTGCGTCGCGTGGCCCGCCATGGCGCGACCCTGGGTGCCATCGAGACCGCGGCCGAGCTGCTCGCGGCCGCAGGGCTCCTCGAGGATCAACCGGCCGCGATTCATTGGGATAATCTGCAGGGCTTCCAGGAGAGCCATGGCCGCGCCCGCGCTGTGCAGCAGCTCTACACCATGGCGCCAGGCCGGCTCACCTGCGCCGGCGGCAGCGCCGTCTTCGACATGATGCTGGCCTGGATCGCGACGCAACATGGCGAGGCGCTGGCCGCGGAGATCGCCGGCCATCTGCTGCTCGACCGCATCCGGCCGCCGGAGGAAGCGCAGCCGGTGCCGGGCGTCGAGCGACGGCCCGTGGCCGATCCGATCCTGCGCCGGGCGATCGCGCTGATGGAGCAGACGGTCGAGGAGCCGCTCTCCTGTCCCGCCATCGCCGATCAGGTCGGGCTCTCGATGCGCCAGCTGCAGCGGCTCTTCGAGCGCGAGCTCGGCAGCAGCCCGGCGCGCCACTACATGCAGATCCGCCTCGCCAAGGCCCACGCGCTGCTGCAACAGACGGCGCTGGGGGTCACCGAGATCGCGATGAGCGCCGGCTTCGGCTCATTGGAGCATTTCAGCCGCGCCTACCGCGCGAGATTCGGCCTGGCGCCGAGCCGCGACCGAAGGCAGACCGTGTCGGCGCCGACGATGCGGCGGAGCGGATGAGAGCCCCTCACCTCACCGCTCCTTGATCTTGGGGCCCAGGAAGCGTGCGCGATCCCGTTCCTCGGCATGCAGCTTGGCGCGGACGCGCAGCAGGTCCTTCCTCGCGACGATGCCCAGGAGGTTTCCGCTCTTTCGATCGAGGACCGGCACGCGGCCGGCGTCGGCGGCGGCCATTCGATCCGCCAGACGGCCAACCAGCTCGTCCGGATGACCGACCAGCATATCCTGCCCCGACAGCGCTTCACCCAATGTTCCGGAAGGCGGCGCGTCCTCGCGGGTCCAATGGAGGATATCGGCCCGCGAGACCATGGCGACGGTCTGACCGTCCGCATCGATCACCGGATAGCTCTTGTGACGCGGCGCCGACGCCGTGAAGAAGGCCACCGCCTCCGCCACCGTCATCGAAGCAGGCAGTGTGTCCACCGCCTTCACCATCACGTCGGCCACGCGCGCGAGGTCGAAGGGATCGACGTGATACTCGCGCGAGACATGATGGCCGCGCCGCGCCACCTTCTCGGTCAGGATCGAGCGCTTGAGGAGCAGCACCGTGACGGCGTAGCTCACCGAGCAGGCCGCGAGCAGCGGCAGCAGGGCATGAACGTCGCCGGTCAGCTCGACGACAAAGAGCGAGGCCGTCAAGGGCGAGCGCATGGTGCCGCCCATCATCGCCGCCATGCCGAGCAGCGCCCAGAAACCGGTCGAGGCGCCGGGAAGGACGAGCCCCTCGAGCGAGCCGATCGCGCCCCCCATGATCAGCAGCGGCGCCAGCACGCCACCCGAGGTGCCGGAGCCGAGCGCGATCGACCAGATCACGGCCTTTACGACCAGCAGCAGAAGGACGGCCTTGACCGCGAGATCGCCCTCAAGCAGATGGCGAATGTTGTCGTAGCCGACGCCCAACGCCGCGGGATCGATCAGCCCGCCGATGCCGACCGCGAGGCCGCCCAGCGCCGGCCACCACATCCAATGGATCGGCAGCTTCTGGAAACCGTCCTCGGCGCCATAGACCATCGCCGTCAGCAGACCTGAGCCCAGCCCGGCTGTCAGGCCGACCAGAGCCCATTCAGGCACCGCAGCGAGCGAGAGGCTCATCCCGTCCGAGAAGGGAAAGAGAGGCCCAGGGTCCAGCAGCAAGGTCCGACCGGCGGCCGCCACGACCGCGGCAACGGCGACCGGAATGAAGCTCCGCGGCTTCCATTCGAACAGCAGGAGCTCCACCGCGAGCAGCACGGCGGCGACCGGCGTGCCGAACACGGCTGTCATGCCGGCGGCGGCGCCGGCGACCAGCATCGTCTTCCGTTCCGCCGCCGTCATGTGAAAGAACTGCGCGATCAGCGAGCCCGCCGCGCCGCCCGTCATGATGATCGGCCCCTCGGCGCCGAAAGGACCGCCGGTTCCGATCGAGATGGCCGAGGAAAGCGGCTTCAGCACCGCCACCTTGGGCTGCATCCGGCTCTTGCCGATCAGGATCGCTTCCATCGCCTCCGGAATGCCATGGCCACGGATCTTCTCCGATCCGTAACGGGCCATGAGACCGATGATCAGGCAGCCCGCGACCGGCACCAGGATCGTCGCCGGTCCCCAGGGCGAAGCCGCGATCGGCATCGGATCGATCGAGAGGCGGCCGAAATAGGCAAGGTTGGTGCAGAGCGCGATCAGACGCAGCAGGCCCCAGGCCGCGACGACCCCGGCGGCACCCACGACGACCGCCATGGCGGCCAATCCGAGCACGCGCAGATCCGTCGTGAAATCGCCCAGCCGGGGCGGTTTGGCGGCCGGAGCCGCGCCGTTGCCGATCGCGGCCGGATGCGGGCCGCTGGTCTCGCTTGCCGTTTCTTCTGCTGACGCCATCGGTCCTGACCTGAAGAGGAGCGCCGTTCCGCCTGCGGTCATGGCCGGGGCCGCGACGGAAGGCCGCTTCGTTGAAATATCGGGAGACGATATAATCGCCCCCGGCCCAAAAGGGGAGTCTTCTTTGATGCCGAGACGGGATGCCGGAAAGGCGGAACAAAACCGCCGCTCGCCCAGCGCTTCCGAGTATCAGGCCCTGGCGGAGTTCCGCTATCTGCTGCGGCAATTCCTGGCCTTCAGCAAGGCTGCGGCGCAAGAGTCGGGCCTGACGACCCAGCAGCACCAGGCCCTGCTCGCCATCAAGGGATTCGGCGGCAAGGCGGGACTGACGATCGGCGAGATCGCCGAGCGCCTCCTGGTTCGTCATCACAGCGCGGTCGAGCTGGTGGATCGGCTGGTGGCCATGGGGTTGGCAAGGCGGGCGATCGACCCCGCCGACCGCCGCCGCGTCAGGGTCCTGCTCGTCGCGAAGGCCGAGGCACGGCTAAGGGACCTGTCCGCCGCTCATCTGGCCGAGCTCCGCGCCGCGAAGCCGGCCCTGATCGAACTCCTGTCGCGGCTGAAAGAGGCGTGACGGCCGGAAAAAAGCAGCACGAAACCGCCGCTCTCCAGGGCTACCCTCTTATCGCTTCGTCAACGTGCGGCTCACCGCATCGGCCCAGCCCGCGAGCTTCTGCCGGCGCATCTTCTCGTCCATGGCGGGGAGGAAGCGCCGCTCGAGATGCCAGTTGCGCGCGAGCTCGTCGAGGCCGGGATAGATGCCGGCCTGCATCCCCGCGAGATAGGCGGCGCCCAGCGCCGTGGTCTCGAGGATCCGCGGCCGGTCGACCGGCGCGTTCAGCGTATCGGCGAGGCATTGCATGGTCCAGTCGGAGGCGACCATGCCGCCATCAACGCGCAGGACCGAAGTCGCCGACTGCGCTTCGGGCCAATCGGCATGCATGGCTTCGAGCAGGTCATGGGTCTGGAAGCAGACGGCTTCGAGCGCCGCGCGCGCGATCTCCGCGGGTCCGGTCGAGCGGGTGAGGCCGAAGAGCGCGCCGCGGGCCTCGGCATCCCAATAGGGCGCGCCCAGCCCCACGAAAGCCGGCACCAGATAGACCTGCTGGTTGAGATCGGCCGCTTCCGCCAGCATGCCGGATTCGGCGGCATTGGCGATGATCTTGAGGCCGTCGCGCAGCCATTGCACGGCGGCGCCGGCAATGAAGATGGCGCCCTCGAGCGCATAGGTGCGCTTGCCCTCGAGCTGATAGGCCACCGTCGTCAGCAGCCGGTTCTTCGAGACGACGGCGCGGCTGCCGGTGTTGAGCAGCGCGAAGCAGCCGGTGCCGTAGGTGGATTTGATCATGCCGGGCTTGAAGCAGGCCTGGCCCACCACGGCCGCCTGCTGGTCGCCGGCGATGCCGAGAACTCGGATCGGAGCGCCGAAGAAGTCCGACAGGGTCGCGCCGAAATCGGCGGCGCTGTCCTTGACCTCGGGCAGCATCGAGCGCGGCACGCGGATGAGCTTCAGGAGCTCGCCGTCCCAATCGCCGCGATGGATGTCGTAGAGCAGGGTGCGCGAGGCGTTGGTGGCATCGGTCGCGTGGGCGCCGCCGCCGGTCAGGCGCCAGAGCAGCCAGCTGTCGACCGTGCCGAAGGCGAGCCGACCCTTGGCCGCCAGCTCGCGCGATCCCGGCACATGATCGAGGATCCAGGCGATCTTGGTGCCGGAGAAATAGGGATCGAGGATGAGGCCGGTCTTGGCCGAGACCATCGGCTCGTGCCCCGCGTCGCGCAGCCCGGCGCAGATCTCGGCGGTGCGCCGGTCCTGCCAGACGATGGCGCGATGGATGGCGCGGCCGCTGGCGCGATCCCATACCACCGTGGTTTCGCGCTGGTTGGTGATGCCGATGCCGGCGATGTCGCGGGCGCTCAGGCCCGCCCTGGCGATCGCTGCCTGACAGACCGCGAGCGTGCTGTTCCAGATATCCTCGGGCTCATGCTCGACCCAGCCGGAGCGCGGGAAATGCTGCTGGAACTCCTCCTGCGCTACGGCAACGACGTGCTGGTGCGCATCGAACAGGATCGCCCGGCTCGAGGTGGTGCCCTGGTCGATGGCGAGAATATGGCTGGCCATGGTCTTCCCCTCCGCCTCGGGTCTCTAGCGAACGCGAAGCCTGCGACAGGGTGGCGTCATAAGCAATATGGCCCGGGGATCTTCATCCCCGGGCCATGGCCGCCGCGCCGTCACGTCGATGGATGACGGCGAAACGACTATTGCTGCTTCGCGGCCGCCCAGGTCTTGATCAGCTCGTCATAGTCGACGGTCTGACCCGGACCCTTCTCGTCCGCGAGCTTGGGGAAGGGCGCGCCGGGCTGGTCGAACCAGTACTTCGCGTCCTTCTTCTCGTTGAGCTTCGGACCGCAATCGCCCTGGACGCCGGCCTTCTCGAGACGTTCGAGCACCTTGTCCTGGGCTTCCGCGAGCGCGTCCATCGCCTCTTGCGGGGTCTTCGCGCCGGAGCTGGCATCGCCGATGTTCTGCCACCAGAGCTGGGCCAGCTTCGGATAGTCGGGCACGTTCACGCCGGTCGGCGTCCAGAGCAGGCGGGCCGGCGAGCGATAGAACTCGATCAGGCCGCCGAGCTGGGGCGCGCGGTCGGTGAAGGACTTGTCCCAGATGTCGCTTTCGCGAATGAAGGTCAGGCCCACATGGCTCTTCTTCAGGGTCACGGACTTGGAGATCGTGAACTGACCGTAGAGCCAGGCCGGCTTCATGCGCTCGAGCGGCGTCGACTTCAGCAGGGTCCAGGAACCGCAATCCTGATAGCCCAGCTTCATGCCTTCCTGCCAATAGGCACCGTGGGGCGACGGCGCCATGCGCCATTTCGGCGTGCCGTCGGCGTTCATCACCGGCAGACCCGGCTTCACCATGTCGGCGGTGAAGGCCGTGTACCAGAAGATCTGCTGCGCGATGTTGCCCTGGGCGGGGACCGGACCGGCCTCGCCGAAGGTCATGCCGGCCGCTTCCGGCGGCGCGTACTTCTTCAGCCACTCGACATATTTCGTGACCGAATAGACCGCGGCCGGACCGTTGGTGTCGCCGCCGCGCGCGACCGAGGAGCCGACAGGGCGGCAGCCTTCCATGCGGATGCCCCACTCGTCGACGGGCAGGCCGTTGGGAATGCCCTTGTCGCCGGAGCCGGCCATCGAGAGCCAAGCGTCGGTGAACCGCCAGCCGAGCGACGGATCTTTCTTGCCGTAATCCATATGGCCATAGACGCGCACGCCGTCGATGGTCTTCACCTTGTCGGTGAAGAACTCGGCGATGTCCTCATAGGCCGACCAGTTGACCGGCACGCCCAGGTCGTAGCCGTAGGCCGCCTTGAACTTGGCCTTGATGTCCGGATTGGTGAACCAGTCGTAGCGGAACCAATAGAGGTTCGCGAACTGCTGGTCCGGGATCTGATAGAGCTTCCCGTCCGGCGCGGTGGTGAAGGACTTGCCGATGAAGTCGTTGATGTCGAGCATCGGGTCGGTGACGTCCTTGCCGTCGCCGACGACGAAGTCGCTGATCGGAACCGTCTGCTTGTAGCGGAAATGCGTGCCGATCAGGTCGGAGTCGTTGATGTAGGCGTCATAGACGTTCTGGCCGGTCTGCATCTGCGTCTGCAGCTTCTCGACCACGTCGCCTTCCTGGATGATGTCATGCGTGATGTTGATGCCGGTGATCTCGTTGAAGGCCGGCGCCAGCGTCTTCGATTCGTAGGAATGCGTGGTGATGGTCTCGGACACCACCTTGATGTCCATGCCCTTGAAGGGCTGAGCGGCCTTGATGAACCACTCCATCTGGGCCATCTGCTGGTCCTTGCCCAAGGTCGAGGGCTGGAACTCGTTGTCCACCCACTTCTTGGCGGCATCCATCTGATCCGCGAAGGTCAGGCGCGGACGGATGATCGTCGCGGCTGCGATGGCGGCCGTCCCGGCCAGAAATTGTCTACGCTTCATGTTGTCCTCCCAAAATCGTCTGCTGCAGGATTGCAACTTGCTCGTATTGATGTCGGCACAGCGGTGGGGCCCCGGCCGATCTTCGTTGATTGACGTCTTCGATCCATCCACTGGCGCCGGCGGCTTTCGGCGCCGACGCCCTCTTACGCACCATGGCTTTCCTCCCAGGCTCGGATTTCTTGCAAAGCAGGTTGAAGCTCAGGCACGTCCGGCAATCGACGGCGCGTCGCCCCGTCCTGGGGCGGCCGCACCGCTCAGACCCAGCGAAACACGCAGAGCGCGTAAAGCAGGGAAATTCCGAGTGCCCACCAGAGCGTCGGGCCGACCAGCCCGAGCCAGGCGAGATTGATGAAGGCGGCGCCGAGCAGCGACACGAACAGCCGGTCGCCGCGGGTCGTCTCGAAACGCAGGATGCCGATCCGCGGGGCGCCGCCGGGACGGCGGATCTCCCAGACCGTCATGCTGACCAGGATCAGGAAGATCGCGATGAAGAAGACCGCGGTCGGCCAGGTCCAGGCCATCCAGGCGAGCGGTGTCATGTTGCGACCCTCCTCAGACCCGGCCCAGGGCAAAGCCCTTGGCGATGTAGTTGCGCACGAACCAGATCACGATGGCGCCGGGCACGATGGTGAGGATGCCGGCCGCCGCGAGCACGCCCCAGTCGATGCCCGCGGCCGACACCGTCCGGGTCATGACGGCCGCGATCGGCTTGGCGTTGGTGGTGGTGAGGGTGCGGGCGAGAAGCAGCTCGACCCAGGAGAACATGAAGCAGAAGAAGGCGGTGACGCCGATGCCGCTGGCGATGTTCGGCACGAAGATCTTCACGAAGAAGCGCGGCCAGGAATAGCCGTCGATATAGGCGGTCTCGTCGATCTCACGCGGCACGCCGGACATGAAGCCTTCCAGGATCCAGACCGCGAGCGGCACGTTGAAGAGGCAATGCGCGAGCGCCACCGCGATATGGGTGTCGAACAGGCCGATCGCCGAATAGAGCTGGAAGAAGGGCAGCGCGAAGACCGCGGGCGGCGCCATGCGGTTGGTCAGCAGCCAGAAGAACAGATGCTTGTCGCCGGTGAAGCGGTAGCGCGAGAAGGCATAGGCCGCGGGCAGCGAGACCGTCACCGAGATGACGGTGTTCATCACCACATAGATGGTCGAGTTGATATAGCCCGAATACCAGGACTTGTCGGTAAGGATGGTCAGGTAGTTGCCGAAGGTGAAGGTGCGCGGCCAGAGCGAGTAGGAGGAGAGGATCTCCTCGTTGGTCTTCAGGCTCATATTGAGGAGCCAGTAGATCGGCAGCAGCAGGAACAGGATGTAGAGCGCCGGGATCAGCCAGGCGAGGCCGTGCCGCTCGTGCCGTTTCTTCGGAGTTGCCGTGGTCATCGCCCACCTCGCTCGCTGGCGCGTCGTGCCATGGTCATGCGTCCTTCTGCCCGGCGTTGGTCATCACGGTGTAGAACACCCAGGACAGCAGCAGGATGATCAGGAAGTAGATGATCGACATCGCGGCCGCGGGGCCCAGGTCGAACTGGCCGATCGCCATCTTCACCAAGTCGATCGACAGGAAGGTCGTCGAGTTGCCCGGACCGCCGCCGGTCACGACGAACGGTTCGGTGTAGATCATGAAGCTGTCCATGAAGCGCAGCAGCACGGCGATCAACAGCACGCGGTTCATCTTGGGCAGCTGGATATAGCGGAAGATCGCCCAGCGCGAGGCGCCGTCGATCCGGGCCGCCTGATAGAAGGCATCGGGGATCGAGCGCAGGCCCGCATAGCAGAGCAGCACGACCAGGCTGGTCCAGTGCCACACATCCATGACGATCACGGTGATCCAGGCCGCGATCGGCTCCTGGGTGTAGTTGTAGGGGATACCCAGCATGTCGACCGCGCGGCCGAGCAGGCCGATATCGATGCGCGCGAAGATCTGCCAGATGGTTCCGACCACGTTCCAGGGAATCAGCAGCGGCAAGGCCATCGCCACGAGGCAGAAGGAGACGCCCCAGCCCTTGCGCGGCATGGCGAGCGCGATGACGATGCCCAGCGGAATCTCGATGACGAGGATGATCCCGGAGAACAGGAACTGGCGCCACAGCGCCTCGAAGAAGCGGTCGGAGGCCAGCAGTTCCTGGAACCATTCGAGGCCGGCCCAGAAGAACTCGTTGTTGCCGAAGGTGTCCTGGACCGAATAGTTCACCACGGTCATGAGCGGGATGATGGCGCTGAACGCCACCAGCGCCACCACCGGCAGGACCATGAACCAGGCGCGCTGGTTGACGGGTTTGCTGTCGCTCATGCGGCCGCCCCGGCCAACAGATGGCCGTCGAGATAGATGTGGGTGTGACGCGGCGAGAAGGTGATCCGTGCCTGCGAACCGTCGAGGCGCGAATCCTCCATCGCCATGACATTGAGCGCGTGGCCGGCGAGATCGACCCGCGCGATCTTGTAGCGGCCGATATTGTCGATGCGCCGGACCTGGACCGGCAGCCCATGCCCGTTGTTGGAGAGGGCGATATATTCCGGCCGCACCCCGAGCTCGACCTTGCCGCCCTGGGCCGGCGGCGCATAGCGCGCGGCCAGGCGGATTTCGTGGCCCGCGACCAGCGCCCTGTCGCCGTTGACCTCGCAGGGGATCACGTTCATGCCGGGCGAGCCGATGAAGTAGCCGACGAAGGTATGGGCCGGCCGCTCGAACAGCTCCTCGGGCGTGCCGATCTGCACCACGCTGCCCTCGAACATGACCACGACCTTGTCGGCGAAGGTCATCGCCTCGGTCTGGTCGTGGGTCACATAGACCATCGTGAAGTTGAGCCGCTTATGCATGAGCTTGAGCTGCGAGCGCAGCAGCCATTTGAGCTGCGGGTCGATCACCGTCAGCGGCTCGTCGAACAGGATGGCGTTGACGTCGGCGCGGACCAGGCCGCGGCCGAGCGAGATCTTCTGCTTGCTGTCGGCGGTGAGGCCGCGCGCCTTGCGGCCGAGGATGGGCCCGAGTTCCAGCATCTCCGCCACCTCGCGCACCCGGGCCGCGATCTGCGCCTGCGGCACGCCGCGGTTATGCAGCGGGAACTCGAGATTCTCCTGCACGGTCATGGTGTCGTAGATGACCGGGAACTGGAACACCTGGGCGATATTGCGCCGCTCGGTCTCGAGCTCGGTCACGTCCTGGCCGTTGAAGAGGATGCGCCCCTCGGTCGGCGTGACGAGGCCCGAGATGATGCTGAGGAGTGTGGTCTTGCCGCAGCCCGAGGGCCCGAGCAGCGCATAGGCGCCACCGTCTTCCCAGGTGTGGTTGAGCGTCTTGAGGGCATAGTCCTGCGGCCCGCGCGGATGGGCCCGATAGGAATGAGCCAGATTCTGAAGCTCGATGCGCGCCATGGCCGCTGCCCTCGCTCCTACGAAGCCGCCGCGGGCGCCGAGACCAGCGCGCCGTCCGGGCGAAACACGAAGAACCGGTTGGGGTCGAGATAGATATCGATGTCGCTTTCGACCTCGAACCGCCGCACGCCATGGACCAGCGCCACCCAGCGGCCGCCCGGCCAGTCGACATGGACGAAGCTTTCCGAGCCGGTGATCTCGGAAACGGCGACGCGGGCGCGCACCGCCATGGCCCCCGAGGCCGGCCGGTCGAGCAGCACATGGTTGGGGCGCACGCCGACGATATAGTCGCCGTCCGCCAGCGCCCCGAAGGGGCCGCTCGCCGGCAGCTGAATGTCGCCCGGCCATTGCAGCGCGCTGCCGCGCTTGTTGACGCGGGCCTCGTTCATCGGCGGGTCGGAGAAGACCTGGGCAGTGCGCAGCGTGTTGGGCCGGCGATAGAGCTCGATGGTCGGGCCGAACTGCGTCACCCGGCCCTGATGTAGGGTCACGGTGCTGCCGCCCAGGAGCAGCGCCTCCGAGGGCTCGGCCGTGGCATAGACGAAGATCGCCTGCGAGCCCGCGAAGACGCGCGGCAGCTCGTTGCGCAGCTCCTCGCGCAGCTTGTAGTCGAGATTGGCGAGCGGCTCGTCGAACAGCACGAGCTCCGCACCTTTGGCCAGCGCGCGGGCGATCGCGGTGCGCTGCTGCTGGCCGCCCGAGAGCTCGAGCGGCGTGCGGTCGAGCATGCCTTCGAGGCGCATCAGCCCCGCCACTTCCTTGACCTTGCGCTCGATCTCGGCCCGCGGCTTGCCGGCGACGCGCAACGGGCTGGCGATGTTCTCGTAGACGCTCAAGGTCGGGTAGTTGATGAACTGCTGATAGACCATCGCGACATTGCGCTTGCGCACATCGACGCCGGTGACGTCCTGGCCGCGCCAGAGCACGCGGCCCGAGGTCGGCTTGTCGAGGCTCGCCATCATCCGCATCAGGCTGGTTTTGCCCGAGAGGGTGGGCCCCAGCAGCACATTGAGCGTGCCGGGTTCGAAGACGAGCGAGATGTCGGCCAGATGGGTCTCGTTGCCGACCCGCTTGGTGACCTTCTGCAGCTCGAGTGTCATGGCGCGCCGCCCCTTCAGGCCGCCGGCGCGCGATCGCGATCGCGCCGGGTTGCGAACCACGCCTCGAGCGCCTTGGCGCCGTCGGCTCCGATATGAAGGCCGAGCTTGGAGCGCCGCCACAGCACATCCTGGGCCGCGCGCGCCCATTCGTTCTCGATCAGATAGACCACCTCGCGCTCATAGAGGTCGGCGCCAAAATACTGACCCAGATCCTCGGGCGCCCGCGCGCCCTCGACGATCCGCATGGCGCGCGTGCCATAGGCACGCGCCAGCCGGCGCGCATGCTCCGGGCTGAGGAACGGCGCCGCCTGCCGCAGGCCCTCGGCGACCCGTTCGACATGGCCCACGGGGAAATCGCCGCCCGGCAGCGGCGCCTTGGCGGTCCAGGGCGCAGTCATGGCCGGCAGATGCGGCGCCAGCTTCGCCAGCGCCGATTCGCTCAGGCGCCGGTAGGTCGTGATCTTGCCGCCGAAGACATTGAGCAGCGGGGCCTGGCCGTCGGGGGCCTCGAGCTCCAGCACATAGTCGCGGGTCGCGGCCTTGGCCTCGCTGGCGCCGTCGTCATAAAGCGGCCGCACGCCGGCATAGGAATAGACCACGTCGGAAGGCGCGATGGTCTTGAGGAAGTAGCGGTTGGCCGAGGCGCAGAGATACTCGGTCTCGGCCGCCGAGATCACGACAGGACCCGGATCGCCATGCTCGTCGACATCGGTCGTGCCGATCAGCGTGAAATCATGCTCATAGGGGATGGCGAAGACGATGCGCCCATCCTCGTTCTGGAAAATGTAGGCGCGATCATGGTCGAACAGCTTGCGCACGACGATGTGGCTGCCCTTGACCAGCCGCACCTTGGCGGCGGTGCCGAGCCCCAGCCGCTTCACCAGCACCTCGCCGACCCAGGGACCGGCGGCATTGACGATCGCCTTGGCCTCGATCTCGGTGCGGTTGCCGCTCGCCACCTCCTGAAGCTCGACCTGCCAGCCGCCGGGCTTGCGCTTGGCGCCGAGGAACCGGGTGCCCGTCCGGATCACCGCCCCATGCTCGGCGGCGTCGAGCGCGTTGAGCGCGACCAGGCGCGCATCCTCGACCCAGCAATCCGAATATTCGAAGGCCGAGGTCAGTTCCGGCTTGAGCGGCTTTCCCGCCTCGTCGCGGCGCAGATCCAGCGACCGGGTGCCGGGGAGAATGTCGCGACCGCCCAGATGGTCGTAGAGGAAGAGGCCGAGGCGGATGAGCCAGCCCGGCCGCATGCCGACGCGGCGCGGCAGCACGAAGCGCAGGGGCCGGATGATATGGGGGGCCGCGCGCAGCAGCACCTCGCGCTCGATCAGCGCCTCGCGAACCAGCCTGAACTCGTAATATTCGAGATAGCGCAGGCCGCCATGGATCAGCTTGGTCGAGGCCGAGGAGGTGGCGCCGGCAAGGTCACCCTGCTCGCAGAGGAAGACCTTCAGCCCGCGGCCGGTGGCATCGCGCGCGATCCCGCATCCATTGATACCCCCGCCGATCACGGCGAGGTCGTAAACGGCGGCCATCAGCCCCCCGGGTCGTTTTATGTTCGTTTGTGTTTTTTTTCAGCATATTTGATGATCAAAACGCGCTCAATCGAAAATGCAACATAATCGGGCAGGCTGCCGCCTTCCTGGGCAAAGAGCCGCCCAGGTCAAAGGCATAGCGAAATTCCGGAGCGGTCTATTCGGAGGCGATTTCGACCTGGACGCCGCTTTCGGCGGCGATTTTGGCCAGCGGCTCGGCCAGTTCCTCGTCGGTCACGAACACGTTGATCTGCGAGAAATGGCCGATTCGCATCGGCGCGGTGCGGCGGAACTTCATCGCGTCCGCCACCAGGATCACCTGGCGCGCATTGCGCATGATCGCCTGCGAAACCCAGACCTCGCGATAGTCGTAGTCGAGGATGGTGCCGTCCTGATCGATCGCCGAGGCGCCGATCACGGCATAGTCGACCTTGAACTGGTTGATGAAATCGACCGTGGCCTCGCCGACGATGCCGCCGTCGGCGCGCCGCACGACCCCGCCCGCGACGATCACCTCGATCCCGTGGGAGGGCCGTAAGATATTGGCGACATTTATATTATTGGTAATGACCACGAGCCCGACATGGCTAGTCAGGGCGTGGGCCACCTGTTCGGTGGTGGTGCCGATATTGATGAAGAGCGCGCAGTTGCTGGGGATCAGCGAGGCGGTCTTGACGCCGATCCGGCGCTTGGCCTCCGGCGCGAGCACGCGGCGCGAATCGTAGGCGACGTTCTCGATGCCGGAGAGCATCACCGCCCCGCCATGGACGCGCTGGAGCATCTGGCGCTGGCAGAGATCGTTGAGCTCGCGCCGGATCGTCTGGCTGGTGACGCTGAACTTCTCGGCCAGCTCGTCGACGCTCACCCGCCGCTGGGCCCGGGCCAGGTTCAGGATCTCCATCTGTCGCTCGGAAAGCATGCTTCAGGCCCGATCCATCGCCAGAGCCGAACCCCGTCGCACGGGGCCCTGGGCCGGTATTGTTACATATTTCATTTGAAAGCCAATAAAGTTCGTTTTTCGTTCGTTTTGAACGCCGCCCCGCCATCCTTGTCCTGGCTGCGACAAGCCCCGCGCGCCCCGAAGAAGCGTCAGGCGGAGATTTTGGCAGGCCCTTCGGCGGATGCCGGAAGCTCGGCGATCCGACCGATTCCATCGTTACCTTGCCTGATTTCGAAGCGCCGGTCATGGAATCCGGCCAACACGCCCCGATGGGCGATGCTCACCAGCGTCGTGTTCGGCAATCGCTGCCGGAGCAGGCGATAGAGCGCCGTCTCGCTGGCTTCGTCGAGCGCCGCGCAAGCCTCGTCGAGGAACAGCCAGTCGGGCTTCTGCAGCAAGGCCCGCGCGAAGGCGAGACGCTGCTGCTCGCCGGGCGAGAGCCGCTGCGCCCAGTTGGCGCTTTCGTCGAGCCGGGCGACGAGGTGGCCGAGCTCGCAGTCGGTCAGCGCCTTCTCGATCGCCTCTTCGTCGGTCGGTCCGGCAAGCCCGGGATAGGTGACGACGTCCCGCAGCGGGCCCAGCGGCAGATAGGGCCGCTGCGGAAGAAACAGGAGCTTGGCCCCTGCCGGCATCGAAACGGCACCGCTCCCGAACGGCCAGAGGCCGCCCAGGACGCGGAACAAGGTGCTCTTGCCCGAACCGGAGGGCCCGGTGATCAGCACCGATTGTCCGGGTTCGATGAAGAGGCTCGCGGCCGAGATCAGAGGACGATCGTCGGGGAGGCGGATCTCCGTCTTCTCGATCGCGATCGCCGGCATCGGCGTCCGCTGCCGGTCGATCCCCGAGCTCGCGGCATGGGCCTGCGTCATCGCGTTCGTGAAGCCGATCAGCCGATCCACGGTGGCCTTCCATTCGGCCAAGGTCGAGTAGGCATCGACAAACCAGCTCATCGACCCCTGCACCTGGCCGAAGGCCGAGGCGGTCTGCATGAGGCCGCCCAGCTGGATAGTCCCCGCGAAATAGCGCGGGGCCGCGACGATGATCGGAAAGACGGTGGCAATCTGGCCGAAGCCCGCCGTGAACCAGGTGAGGCGCTTGGTATAGCGCATGACCTGGCGCCAATTGCCGATGATGGCGCCGAACCGGGAGCCGAAGCCCCTCGCCTCGTCGGCCTCACCTCCATAGAGAGCGACGCCTTCCGCGTTCTCGCGCAATCGCACCAGGGAGTATCGGAAGTCGGCCTCGAACCGCTGCATGTTGAAATTCACGCGCACCAGCGGACGCCCGATCTTATGCACCAGCCAAGTGCCCACGGCGGAATAGACCAGGGCGACCCAGACCATGTAGCCGGGGATCTCGATATTGTGCCCGCCCAGCGCGATCGCGAAGCTGCCGGACAGCGCCCAGAGGATCCCAAGGAAGGACACCAGGTTCACGACATTGCTCAGCAGATCGAGCGAGATCAGGAGAGTCTGGTCGACGAAGGAATTGAGATCCTCGGCGATGCGCTGGTCCGGGTTGTCCGTGCCGGAGCCATGGAACTGCAGCCGGTAATAGGCCTGGTTGGTCAGCCAGTCCTTGAGGAAGCGCTCGGTCATCCAGCGCCGCCAGCGGATCTGCAGCATCTGGCGCAGATAGGTTCGGTAGACCGCGATCACGATGAAGATGACGGCGAGCCAGCAGAACCGGAACAGCTGATGCAGGAACGCGTCGAAATTCTTGTCCTGCAGCGCGTTGTAGAACAGGTTGTTCCAGGAGTTGAACACGACGTTCAGATAGACGAGCCCCAGATTCATGCCGACGATCACGGTGAGCAGACCTCGGGCAGGCCAGCGATCTTCGGAGAACCAATAGGGCCGTGCCAATATCCAGAGGTCCCTGAAGAACCCGCGCCAACTGCCCGACACCGTCACCTGCCTCGCTCATCGCTGCCGCGTCCTGCGGCGTCTCGCGGGCTAGTTATGGCGAGCGGGATCGCCGAGGCCAACCGGTGCCGGCGATGTTGGCATCGAATTAATATGGCGACCGATTCGGAAAGCTTCGCGATCGGACGCGCAGCCGCCTGGACGCGGGCTGCCGCGGCTCGTTAGGCTGGCGGCCAGGCCACGGAGATTCCAAATGGAATTCGCGCGCATCATGAACATGACCCCGGAGGAGCAGCCGGTGGTCAATCGCAACCGGGACCGATATTTCCCCACGCGAATCATTAAACGCGGGACAGGAATCCAGTCTCTCCCGCGTCATTCCCGCGCGCTCGATCTGACGGTTCCGTTCCAGCGCCGGACGGTCGGGCTCGAGGAATTCATGGAGGCGACCCGGACGGCCGGGCTGCTGATCCTGAAAGACGGCAGGATCGCGCATGAGAGCTACCGGCTCGGCACCGACGAGAGCTCGCGCTGGTACTCCTACTCGGTCGGCAAGTCGGTGGTCTCGACCCTGATCGGGGCCGCGATCCATCAGGGACATATCGGATCGGTCGAGGACCCGGTCACCGACTATCTGCCGATCCTCCGGGGCTCGGCCTACGACGGGACCACGATCCGCCATCTCCTGCAGATGTGCTCGGGCGTGTTCTGGGAGGAAGCCTATCGCGACGGACAGTCCGTGTTCGCGCGCATGTATGACGCGATCCAGCATCAGCGCGCGGGCGGCATCCTCGAGGTCATGCGCAGCCTGCCGCGCGTCGCCGAGCCGGGAATCAAGTTCCAATACAAGACCGGAGAGACCCATCTCCTGGGAGAGATCGTCCATGCCGCGACCGGCCGGCGGCTTTCGGACTATCTCTCCGAACGGATCTGGACGCGCTTCGGCATGGAATCAGATGGCTTCTGGTGCCTGGAATCGGCGAACGGTCAGGAGAGCGGCGGCGGCGCCTGCAATTTCACGCTGCGGGACTATGGCCGCTTCGGGCTCTTCATCCTCTCGGACGGTATCGCCGGCGGCGAGCGCATCCTGCCGGAAGGCTGGGTCGCGGAAGCCTCGCATCCGCGCATCGATTCACCCCAGAACGATTATGGCAAGATCGAGCAGGGCTGGCCGCTCGGCTATGGCTATCAATGGTGGTCGTTCCCGAAGGGCCGCAAATCCATGGCCAACCATGGCGGCGCCTTCACCGGCATCGGCATCTTCGGCCAGTTCCTCTACATCAATCCGAGGGAGCGGGTCGTGATCGTGCATTGGGGCTGCTGGCCCGATCCCTGGATCGCGGGCCATGAACGCTCGCTTTTCGCGCTCTTCAGCAACGCGATCGACGCGCTGCGGTGAGATGCGGCCGCTGTCAGGCCGCGGCGAGCTTTCTCTCCTTGGCGAAGGGACTCAGGCCCAGCCAGCGCTGCATCGAGCGCTGCAGCATCGAGTCTCCGGTCAGCAGCAGCCGGCCCGCATCGACCTCGTTCTGAACGGACACGAGCCCCATCCAGATGGACGTCATCGTCTTGAGATCGGAGACGACATAGAGATCGACATCGTAGCCGGGATCGGCGGAGCAGAGATCGACCTCGCCCTTGTCCACAAGAAGCCACCAATAGCGGCGCGCCGCGGGCAGCTCGGGATACTGGATCTGGATGGTGGCCCGGCGCGGCGGCAGCGGCGTGGGATCGAGATTACGCCGCATGTCCCACATCAGGAGGGAAGGATCGAGATTCTTGAGCGACAGCTGCGCATCGACCCAGCGCTGCCCCCAATGCCCCATCGCCCAGACGACGTCGCGCAGATCCTGGCCGGCCGGTGTCAGGTGATAAGCCGGTTCCTCCCCCAAGCCGCCGCGCCGATGCTCGATGATGCCGGCCTGCTGCAGCTCCTTCAGCCGTTTGGAGAGCAGCGCCGGCGACATGCGCGGCACGCCGCGACGCAGCTCGTTGAACCGCGTGCTGCCCGCCATGAACTCGCGCAACAGCAACACTGTCCAACGGGTGCAGACGATCTCGGCGGCCATGGCCACCGGGCAGAACTGCCCGTAACTGGCGGTGCCTTCGGGTTCCACTCGGTTGTTCGACGGCATGACGATCCTCCTTGTCTCGGCGGGCTAGGAACCTAGACCTGCGCCGTTCATCTCTCCAGTATATATTCTGAATCGAACATGGCCTCTGCCGCATCCGATGGTGTGAAATTATTTTACCGTTATATATCATATCGTTAATGTTATGGTTCGAATCCGAACCGGTACCGGCTTGGCCCTTATTTTCCGTCGCCCATCGGGAATCGCCACCGAAGAGCGGCGCGCGACTCTGCGGGAGCGGCGCTGGCCCGGTGGTTCAGTTCCTGCACTAGGCCCGATCCTCCCAATTGATGAGGATGGTGCCCGACGCCGCCGGAAATTCCCGGTGGCATCGGACATCGAGAGGAAGATCAGATGAACCACACCGCAAAACCAACGGCCGCTGCCCATTCGTCGTCCCTGAGCGACGCCGATATCGGTGCGCTTCGCGGCCGCATCAGAGGCAGCCTGCTGACGGCGAACGACCCGGGCTATGACGAAGCCCGCAAGATCTGGAACGCATCGGTGGACCGGCGGCCCACCGTCATCCTGCGTGCGCTCGGGGCCGCTGACGTCATCCAGGCGATTCGTTTCGCGAAAGAGCATCATCTGCCGCTGGCCGTGCGCGGCGGCGGCCATAACATCGCCGGCAATGCCGTCTGCGATCAGGGGCTGATGCTGGATCTCTCGCTCATGAAATCGGTGCGGGTGAATCCGTCGACGCAGCGCGCCATCGTCGAGCCCGGCGCCACGCTGGGCGACGTCGATCGCGAGACGCAGGCCTTCAGCCTCGTGGTCCCGACCGGCATCAATTCCACCACCGGCATCGCCGGGCTCACGCTGGGCGGCGGCTTCGGCTGGACCACGCGCAAGTTCGGCATGACGATCGACAATCTGGTCTCGGCCGACCTGGTCACGGCCGAGGGCACCCTGGTCCACGCCAGCAGCAGCGAGAACCCCGACCTCTTCTGGGCCGTTCGTGGCGGTGGCGGTAATTTCGGCGTGGTGACCGCCTTCGAGTTCGCGTTGCATAAGCTGGATCCGCAGGTGATGTCAGGATTGCTGGTCCATCCGCTGGACCAGGCGAACGCGCTGCTGAAGAACTATCGTCGTCTGGTCGCGGAGGCGCCGGACGAGCTGACCTGCTGGGCCGTCATGCGCAAGGCACCGCCTTTGCCCTTCATCCCGAAGGAATGGCACGGCCGCGAAATCCTGATATTCGCGCTCTGCTATGCGGGCGACATGGCGGCGGGCGAGAAGGCCGTCGCTCCCTTCCGTGCGTTGGGCAAACCGATCGCCGATGTCGTGGGGCCGCATCCCTTCGTTGGCTGGCAGGCGGCTTTCGATCCGCTGCTGACGCCGGGGGCGCGCAATTACTGGAAGAGTCATGACTTCGTGGGCTTGAGCGATGCCGCGATCGAGACCGTGGTGACGGCCGCCGGCCGGCTGCCGGGCGACGAATGCGAGATCTTCATCGCCCATGTCGGCGGCGCCATGGCCCGGGTGAAGCCCGACGCGACCGCCTATCCGCAGCGCCAGTCGCATTTCATCATGAACGTCCATACGCGCTGGCGCGACGAGAGCCAGGACGACCGTTGCGTCGACTGGGCGCGCAAACTGTCGGCCGCCACGGCACCGCATGCGGCGGGCAGCGTCTATGTCAACTTCATGCCCGAGGACGAGACCGATCGCGTCGAGCTCGCCTATGGCGTGAATTATCACCGCCTGGCGGGGATCAAGCGCCGCTATGACCCCGACAATCTGTTCCGGCTGAACCAGAACATCCGGCCGGCCTGACCCGGGCTCGCGCGGGATCGTCGGTCTTGGGGGCCGACGACCCGCGCGAGCTGTCTGACCTGGACGGACCCTCGCGGCAGCGTCTAGGTTGGTCATCCATTCGCCGATGTCTTCGCCCGGGGCGAGGCATCGAACAGGAGAGATGACCCATGGATCTTCATTTGACCGGCAAAAAGGCACTCGTGACCGGCGCCACACGCGGCATCGGAAATGCGATCGCGCGGGGTCTCCTCTCGGAGCGATGCGACGTCGCCATCTGCGCCCGCGATGCCCGCGCGGTCGAGGCCAGCGTCCGCGAGCTTTCCCGCGGCGGCGCCCAGGTGTTCGGCAAGGCGATCGATGTGCGCGATCGCGAGGCCCTGATCGGCTGGGTCGAGGCCAGCGCCAAGGAGCTGGGCGGCATCGACATCCTGGTCGCCAATGCCAGCGGCCTTGCCCATGGCGTCACGCCGGAGGCCTTCCGCACCGCCTTCGAGATCGATCTGATGCACACCGTGAACGCGGTCGAGGCGGCGATCCCCTATCTCAAGCGCTCCAAGGCCGGGGCCATCGTGGCGATCGCCTCGATCTCAGGTTCGGAGGATTACGGCTATGACTCGTCCTCCTACGGATCGCTGAAGGCGGCACTGCAGTTCTACATGAAGTCGGTGTCGCGCCATCTCGCACCCCACGGCATTCGCGCCAATGTGGTCAGTCCCGGCACGACCTACTTCAAGGGTGGCTACTGGCACAAGGTCGAGGAAGAGGAGCCGCAGACCTTCGCCGAGACCATCAAGGCGAACCCGCTGGGGCGGATGGCCACGCCCGAGGAGATCGCGAACATGGTGCTGTTCGCGGCGAGCCCCGCCGCGAGCTTCGTCACCGGTGCCAATCTCGTTGTCGACGGCGGCATGACGCAACGCATCCCGAATTGAAGCAGCGCCCGCGGGAACGCCTCCGCTCTTCGGCGGAGGCGCTCGCACGGGCGCCGGTATCGCGTCGAAAGGCGGATCAGGCCGCCGAGCGGCCGGCGGATTTCTTCGCCTTCGCATCGAAAGACTTGTCTTCGAGACGGGCCGCGGCCGCGTCCCAATCGACCAGGCTTTCGATGAAGGTCTTGAGGAACTTCGGACGCTCGTTGCGGTAGTCGATGTAATAGGCATGTTCCCAGACATCGCAGACGAGGATCATGCGCTGGCCTTCAGGCAGAGGATTCTCGGCATTCGCGGTCTTGGTGACCTGCAGCTTGCCGTCGGCCTCGACCAGCCAGACCCAGCCGCTGCCGAACTGATCGACGCCTTCCTGGGTGAAGTTCTTCTTGAATTCCTCGACGCTGCCGAGATCGGCGACGATGCGCTTCTCGAGGCTGGCCGGGATCTTCCCGCCGCCCTTCGGCTTCATCGCCGTCCAGAACTGGGAATGGTTCCAATGCTGCCCGGCATTGTTGAAGATCTTCTGATGCTTCTTGACGCCGTGCGTCTTGACGATGATGTCCTCGAGCGACAGCCCTTCGAACTCGGTGCCGGCGATGAGCTCGTTCAGCTTGTCGACATAGGCCTTGTGATGCTTGCCATGGTGGAACTCGAGCGTCTCCGCGGACATATGCGGCGCCAGGGCGTCCTTCGCATAGGGCAGATCGGGAAGTTTGAAAGCCATTGATCCTCTCCTCATTTGATCGATTTCTCGCCGCAGACCGGCAGCGGCGGCCCCTCACAGATCGAGCCGGCTCGAGGCCGTTGCAAGGCCCGGCCAGGCGATTTCTGCGCAAACGGAACACCGCCCCCGAATGACACAACGAAGAGTGCCGCGGTCGGTTCCGGATTGGTCACAGAACCGAATCACGAATGTTGCGTTTTCGTCATAGGACAGGCCCGGCGCGCTATGCGCAGGGCGCAGGCATGTTGGCGCGAAAACGGGTGCGTTCCGAGGGTAACCGCTAGGATTGGTTCGGGCAGGCCGACCGGGCTAACGCCACTTCGGGGTTCGCGGCTTGCGGGCTCAATGCGGCATCGCGGCGATAGACGTCGTCTCGAAATTCCACGGTCCCATCCGGGGCAATCCAAGCCGTGTCATAGACGAGATGCACGGCAATCGGCCTTGGCAGGATGACCCGCAGATTGCGACCCGCTTCGATCGCCGCCGTCACGCGCTCGCCCGTCCAGCTCGGATCGGCCTGCAGGAGGTATGTCGCAAGATCGCGCGCGTTCGGAACGCGGATGCAGCCATGGCTCAGATGCCGATCGGCCCGGCCAAACAGGGAGGGATTGTTGGTGTCGTGCAGATAGACGTCATAGCGGTTCGGGAAAACGAACTTCACCACCCCCAGCGGGTTCTTGGGGCCCGGGTCCTGGCGAATCATCCCGTCGACGAGGCGCATGTCGTTCCGGGCCAGATAGCCGGGGTCCGTATGAATCTTGGGCCAGATCTCGAGCCTCGCGATCCGCGGCGGGACGTTCCAATAGGGATTGAACTCGAGCGCCGTCATCAGACCGTCCAGCCGCGGCGTCGGCCAACTGGGCCGGCCGACGACTGCGGGCTGCTCGAACAGGGTCACGCCGTTATCGACCAGACGATAGCTGGCGGCGGCCGTATTGACGGCGATATAGCGCGGGCCCCAATCGCGTGGCGGATCCAGCAGGCGGACGAGGTTGATGGCGAGAGTCTGGATCCGCGTCTCGATCGGCAGATTGAGCGCGGCGAGCGTGGCCTTGCCGACGACGCCATCTTCGTCGAGCCCGTGGCGCCTCTGAAAGCGCCGCACCGCCTCATCCAAGGCCCCGTCGAAGACATCCGAGGAGGCAAAACTGGGATCGAGATCGCCGGACGCCGAGAGTCGACTTCGCAGCGCCTCGACGCGGATATCGCGGTCGCCGAGTGCCAGCTTCGGTCCTTCGGGAACCGCGGGCCAGCCACCGGCCGCCGCGAGCTCGCGATAGCCGGCAGCGGCGGCACGCAGCCGCCAGAAAGCGGGTTCCACCGGCAGGTCGCGCTCGAGAACGGCTCGAGGGTCGGCAGCGACCGACAAGTCGCGCAACAGCCGCGCATCCGGCGGCGATTCCTCCGGTGCCTTCGGATCGATGGCGCCTTTCAGGAACGCCGCGCTCAGAATCACGTCGCGCTCGGCCAGGCCTTGCGGATCGAGGCGCTGCGCCCGCGCATCGTCGGCCTCGAGCGGCGCTTCGAGCCCCAGCGAGGCGACCGGTGCAACCCGGCGAAGCCGTTCCCGCAGAATATTGCCAAGCGGGCTCAGCCCCGATGTGGTGACCCAGACGGGCTCGTCCTGGCGACTGGCATAGAAAGCCTCGAGCGAAGCCATCTCCCCCAACCCGAGAGCGGACAGCGATCTCGCCTTGTCCGCCAACAATTGGCGAAGTGCTTCGTTCAACGCCTGGGCTTCGGCCGAGGGAGCGGCTTGCGCCAGGAAGCTCCGCGCGCCAGGCTCGGAAGCACGGGCGGCGCCGGGCATCGGCCCCACGACGAGGAACGCCGCCAGCAGGACCCATCCACAGAGTCGACCGAAGCGTGGCGCGCGGGACAATGGCATAAGGCCGGGACAGTCGGCCTGTCGGAGGGTTCGGGCAAGCCGGCATATTGCCGCGACCGGGCCCGAACGCGCCGATTACGGAGCGGCAGCCCCCGGAGGGTGCGCGGGCAGCGAGCGCTGCCGCTCCTGCACGAGCCGGCGCAGATGCGCGGTCTTAGCGGCAACCGCGCCGACGCCGGGATCGACCCGCGCGAGTCCCTGCTTCACGGCTTCGCGCGCCACGGCTTCCGCCACGTTCGGATAGAGCGTGGCGGAGAGCGGGCTCGGCAAGATCAGGTCGGGCGCCAGCTCCGCATCCGGCACCTCGGCGGCAATGGCGCGCGAGGCCGCGAGGCACATCTCGCGGCTGACGCGCCGGGTCTTGGTATCGAGCGCGGCGCGCATCAGGGCCGGGAAGGCCAGCACATTGTTGCAGTGATTGGGGAAATCGAAACGGCCGCTGGCGACGATGGCGGCGCCGGCTGCGAGCGCCGCGTCCGGGCGGATCTCGGGTTCCGGATTGGCCAGCCCGAACACGATGGGTCCGCGCGCCATCGAGCGCACCATCTCGGGCGTCACCTGATTTGCGACCGAGACGCCGATGAAGACATCGGCGCCGCGCATGGCGGTGGCGAGATCGCCCTGGAGACGGTCGCGGTTGGTGGTCTCGGCCATGCGCCGCCAATGTTCGTGCGGATAGTCGCCGCCGCGATAGATGATCCCGGCCTTGTCATGAGCCGTGATCTCGCCCACGCCCAGCGCCTGGAGCATATCGATGGTGGCGGTGCCGGCGGCGCCGATGCCGTTCACCACCACGCGGATATCGCCGGCCGCGCGGCCCGTCACCTTCAGCGCATTGATGAGGCCCGCGGCGATCACGGTTGCGGTGCCGTATTGGTCGTCATGCATCGCCGGAATGGCGACGCGCTGCTCGAGCTGGCGCACCACCTCGAAACAGGCGGGCGCCGCCACATCCTCGATGTTGTAGCCGCCGAAGCCGGGCTCCAGCGCCTCGAGGATGTCGATCAGATGTGCTGCGTCGCGCGCCTGGATACAGAGCGGGAAACAGTCGATCCCCGCCAGCAGCTTGAACATGGTCGCCTTGCCCTCCATCACCGGCAGCGCGGCGCGGGGGCCGGCATTGCCGAACCCCAGCACCGCCGTGCCGTCGGTGACGATGGCGACCAGATTATCCTTGGCGGTCAGCTCCGACAGCGCCTCGGGCCGCGCCTGCACCTCGCGCACGGCGTGGCCGACGCCCGGCGTATAGGCGACGGCCATGTCCTGCAGCGAATGGACCGCGACCTTGGGCAGGATCTCGATCTTGCCATGGCCGTAATAGACGTCGCGCCCGAAGGCGAGCGCGGCTTCCTTGGTGACGGGTGGGCTGGCCATGGTGGGTGTTGAGCTCCTGCTATCCGCGGTCATCGATCAGCGAGACGCGAGGTTGATGAGCATCGCGCGTCACCCCTCCCCCTACCCCCTCCCGCAAGGGGAGGGGGCGGGTTCACTTTTGACATCACGCCCCGCTTCTCCCTGACACACCCAGTGAAGGGACAGGAAAAATCCAAGCCCCCTCCCCTTGCAGGAGTGTCCGGGGAAAGTTTTCATGAATCGTATCAAAGTGTTGGCGCATATGGATTAGACGTGATCCGTGGGCGTGCGAGACTTAGAACAATAAAAATGAGTCGTTTGAATCCCTTGAGTCCGTTCCCCGGACAGTCCTGCTCCCCTTGCGGGAGGGGGTAGGGGGAGGGGTAGGCCCACTCGCGATCCGGCAGCCCATCGGCGATTCCAACCTCACCGCTTCGACACCAGCCGCTTCACCACCTTGCGGGCGGCGGGCTCGCCCTCGCGGACCCACACCTCGTAGAGCGGGATCTGGCCCAGCTGCGACCAGATGTAGTTCTTGAACTGATTGAAGGGACGTCCGCCGAGATCGCGCGACGAGAGGCCGTACTCTTCCTCGGCGATCTGCTTGAGCATCGGGTAGGTATAGAGATGAGCGGCCCCCATGGTGTAGGGCCAGTTCATGTCGGCCAGATGCGTGACCCACTGCTCGCCCGTCACCGGCGGCAGCACGAGATCCTTGCCCTTCTTCTCCAAGAGGCCGTATTCGACCGGGTCGACCTGCGCCATGACCGCGGCCGCCTTGATGAAATGGGCGACGCGCTCGAGCCCGACCCAGTTGCAGATCACCTTCTTGCCGTCCATCGAGGCGCCCAGCGCCGAGAGCTGGTGGGCGGCGGCCATGGCCAGCACGATGCGCGAATCGAAACGGCGGTGCATCAGCTCGGCCGTCACATAGATGCAGTGCGCATGCCAGGTATCGTCATAGACGGTGCGCGGCTCCTCCAGCCAGGAACCGTCCTTGAGCCACTGATAGAGCCAGACCTTCGGATATTCATGGACGCAGAGGGCCGCCGCCGGCAGGTCGCGGTTGAGGGGCAGCCCCAGCGCCTGGCGATAGTGATGGGTGTAGGAGTCCGCCATGCGGATGTTGTAGGCGACGGTCATGGCGAGCCCGCCCGGATGGGCGTTGTAGAAGTCGTTATGGCTCGAGGGCGCCGTCAGATAGGTCTGCGGCGTCATATGGCCTTGCGGGAAGACCTCGTCGGCATGATCTTCCTTGTTGAAGAATCCGAGCCGGACCATCTCCTTGAACAGCTTCTTGCGGTCGTCGTCGCTGGGATACATCTCGAGGAAGGTGACCTTGGGTGCGGCGACGCATTCGGTCATGAGCCGGCGATAGCCGACATCCTCGAGGCTGCCCGCCAAGGCGAGGAGCTCGTTATAGGCGCTGGTCACCGGCCGCGAGGCCTTGGCCATCTCCTCGGGCGTCATGGCGATGACGGCCTCGAGGCTGCGGGACGGCGACAGATCGAGATCCTTCGAGAAGGCGCCGTAGTCGAATTTCCCCGGCAGCTTGTTGGCCGGGCCGCCGCGCACCACCGGTGCGTGAGCATGACCGTGCCCGTGCTTATGTGAGTGACCCTTCGCCATGATGGCCTCCCTGTTGCCTGTCTTTGTCCCTGGCCTTCCCTGCTTCAGCGCAGGAACAGGCCCGTCTCGCGATTGAGCAGATGATGCGGCTTGGGCGTGAAGCCGAGCCAGGCCCGGCCCTCGCCCTTGACCGGATGTCCGTCGGCAATGACCGCCTTCAGCACCTTGGCGCCGAGGCGCAGATCGAGGATGGTCTTCGGGCCCAGATGCTCGGCCCAGACGATCTCGGCCGGAAAGGGCGTGTCGCGGCTCTCGGCGACCGCCACCCGGATGTCTTCCGCGCGCAGGCCCAATCCGATCTGGCGCGGCAGGGCCGTCACGCCCGGTCCCAGATCACCCAGCGCCAGCCTGAAGCCGGTGCCCGTCACGACCGCGCCGCCGCCCTCGCTCGTCACCTCGGCGTCGAGGATGTTCATGGGCGGCGTGCCGATGAAGCGCGCCACGAAGAGGTTGGCGGGCCGGTCGTAGATCTCCTGCGGCGTGCCGATCTGCTGGATCCGGCCCTCGTTCAGCACCACGATCCGGTCCGAGAGGCTCATCGCCTCGGTCTGGTCATGGGTGACATAGAGGATCGTCTGCCGGCGCTCGCGATGCAGCTTCTTGAACTCGATCCTGAGCGCGATGCGGATGCGGGCATCGAGATTGGAGAGCGGCTCGTCCAGCAGCAGCAGGTCGGTCGGCTTGATGATGGCGCGCCCGATCGCCACGCGCTGCTGCTCGCCGCCGGAGAAGGTCCGGGGATAGCGGTTCAGCACATGCCCGACCTTGAGCAGCGCCGCGACCTCGCGCACCCGCTGATCGATCGTGGGACCGCCGTCGCCCGGCGCCGTCAACGGGAAGGCGATGTTCTCGTAGCCGGTCATGGTCGGGAACAGCGCGATGTTCTGGAACAGCAGGCTGACACCGCGATCCTTGGGCGCCGTGTTCACCAGGTCGCGGCCATTGGCGAGAATGCGTCCCTCGTCGGGCCGAACCAGTCCGGCGACGGTCTTGAGCAGGGTCGATTTGCCGGCATTGGTGGGGCCGACCACGCAGATGAACTCGCCGGGCTTTACCTCAAAGCTGACATCGGCCAGCGCCGTCACCTTGTCGAAGCGCTTGGTCAGGCCCTGGATCGACAAGGCGCTCATGCCGCGGCCTCGAGGGGCTCGAGCGGCAGGACGATGTCGGTCCCGGCGTCGATCAGCAGCGCCCGCGTGAGATCGAACCGAAGCGCGACGCGGTCGCCCTCGCGCACGGCGCCGGTCGGCGTCACCGCCTGCAGCAGCTGCCCGCCATAGTCGATATGCAGCACTTCCTCCGCGCCCAGGGTTTCCAGGAAGCGCACCGGGAACGAGCCCGCCCCGGCGTCGGCGGCGGGGGCGATCCGGATGTCATGCGGCCGGAGTCCCAGCCAATGCCGGCCGGCGGTCGCCCGGCCCCGACCCAGAACCAGGTTGCGATGACCGGCGGTGGTCACGGCCACCTGGTCGCCGTTCGTCTGCACCTCGCAAGGGATGAGATTGATGGGCGGGTCGCCGATGAACTCCGCGACGAAGCGGTTGCGCGGCCGGCGATAGATCTCCTCGGGACTCCCGATCTGCTGCAGCTCGCCCATGCTCATGACGGCGATCCGGTCAGACATGCTCATGGCCTCAACCTGGTCGTGCGTCACATAGAGGATGGTCTGGCGCAGCTGCTTCTGGATCAGCTTCATCTCGCCGCGCAGGCTGGCTCTGAGCGACGCATCGAGATTGGACATGGGCTCGTCGAGCAGGACCAGCTGCGGCTCGGTCACCAGCACGCGGCCGATCGCGACCCGCTGCATCTCGCTCATATTGAGCCGGTCTCCGCGCCGGTCGAGCAGGCCGGTCAGGTCGAGCCGCTCGGCCATGGCCTTCACGGCCTTGGCGCGCACTGCCGACGGCACGCCCTTGGCCTCGAGTCCGAAGGCGAGGTTGGAGCGCACCGAGAGCTTGCTGAAGACGGCATAGTCCTGGAACACCAGCCCGATGCGCCGGCGTTGCGGCGGCAGGGCCTCGACCGACTGCCCGTCCACCAGGATCGAGCCTGCGGTCGGCGTCTCGAACCCGGCCACCATGGCCAAGGTCGTGGATTTGCCGCAGCCCGAGGGGCCCAGCAGCGAGACGAACTCGCCCTGATCGAGCGAGAGCGACAGGCGCTTCACCGCCTCGACCTCGTCGAAGCGTTTCTCGAGATCGCGCAGTTCGAGCTTGGGCGTCATGGCCGCGTCCCTGCCCTACCGCTTCACGGCGCCGAAGGAGAGGCCGCGCACCAGGTGATTCTGGATCAGATAGCCGAACAGAATCACCGGCAGGGTCGAGATCGTGCCCATCGCCGCCTGCACGCCATAAAGCTTGCCCGAGCTGGCCGAGACATAATTCGCCACCTGGACGGTGACGGTCATGATCTGCCCCTGCGTCAGGGTCAGGGCGAACAGGAACTCCGACCAGTTGAGGATGAAGACGAAGAGCGCCGTCGCCATGATCCCACCCTTGACCAGCGGCAGGGTCACGGTGAGGAAGGCACGCAGCGGTCCCATGCCATAAAGCATGGCGGCGCCCTCGATCTCGACCGGCACCTCGTCGATGAAGCTGCGAATCATCCAGATCGAGAACGGCAGCGTGAAGGCCGTATAGGCGATGATCAGCCCCGGGAAGGTGTCGGAGAGGCGCAGGAACGAGAACACCACCACCATCGGGACCACCACCGCGATCGGGGGGAACATGCGGATGGTCAGGAACTGGAAGGGATAGTTGTCGCCGCCGGTGCGGTAGCGCGAGATCGAATAGGCCGCGAGCGTGCCGAACAGCACGGAGAGGATCGTGGCCGAGATCGAGATGATCGCGGAATCGCCGAAGGCCTTCCAGGCGCTGGTCGAGACCTTGTAGTCGAGCGAACCGGATTCGGTGGCGGCGAAGGCGCGCGCCGCGTCGGGCGCGAAGACGATGCGGTAGTTCTGCAGGGTCGGATTGTCCGAGACCCAGACCGGCGGATAGGCGGCCCATTCCTCCTGCGGCTTGAAGGAGGTCGAGACCAGCCAGAAGATCGGGAAGAAGCTGATCAGCATGGCCAGCGCCACGGCGGTACGGCGCAGCAGTCTGGGTCCTGCGGGAGTTTTCCCCGCCATCTTTGCCTTAGCCATGATGACGCTTCAGGGGTTTGGCCAGCGCCAGGCAGAGCGAGATCACCAGCACGAGAACGATCAGGCCCGCCGCTGCGATATAGCCGATGCGGAAGAAGACGAAGGCACCATTATACATATACATCGAGATGGTCTCGGTCGACGAACCCGGGCCACCGCGTGTCAGGATGTAGACGGCGTCGAAGATCTTGAAGGTCTCGATGCTGCGGATCAGCAACGCCACCAGGATCACGGGCATCAGCAGCGGCAGCATGATGCGGAAGAAGATCCGCACCGGCGAGGCGCCCAGGGCGAGCGCCGCACGCACCTGGTTCTGCAGCAGGTTCATGAGACCGGTCAGCAGCAGCAGGAACATGAGCGGCGTCCATTGCCAGACCTCGCAGGCGATGATCGGCGCCAGCGCCCAGTCGGGATCGGACAGCCAGGAGAACTGGAAATCGGTGCCGGCCACGAGTCCGATCAGATGGTTTATCGGCCCGCGATCGTTGAACAGCATGAAGAAGGCGTTGGCCGCGTCCACCGGCACGATCATCATCGGCAGAATCAGGATGCTGACCGCGAGCTTGCGCCAGGGCCATTCGTCGAGGAACAGCAGCGCCAGCCCCAGCGCGATGACGAGCTCGAAGCCGATGGCGACGACGACGACGAGGGCCGTGCGCCAGAGCGAGCTGATGAAGCGGCTGTCGAACCAGAGGTCGTTGAAGTTCCAGAACCAGTAGAACTCGGCCTCGTACCAGGGCGTGCCGTTGGTCGGCTGCCAGTCGGTCAGGCTGAGCCAGATGGCGATCAGGGTCGGCGCCAGCACCACGGCGAGCATGGTGAGCTGCGCCGGCAGCACGAGCGCGACGTTGAAGGGAATCAACGTTCGCGTCCGACGCACCGGCGACGTCGTCGCGGGATCAGCGGTCTCGGAGGTCATGGCCCGGTCAGTCTAGGGTGGTCCGGCGGACAGGAACACCCCTGCCCGCCGGAACCATGGGCTCGATCGATCAGGTCAGCTCGCCGCGGATGTCGCGGGGATAGAGGCCCTTGAGGAAGCGCCACTGCTCCTGCTGGCCGGCCTTGCCGGCGCGCCGGGTGATGCGGTTCCAGGTGTTGGCGACGTCGTCGAGGGCCGCCTTGGGCTTCTGCTTGCCGACATCGACGTCCTGGATCGCGACCCGGAGGGCGTCGAAATACTCGCCCTGCCCCTTGAGATAGAGGTCGGGGATGCTGTCGCGCATGCTGGCCTCATGCACCGTCAGGAACTCCTCCGAGTAGGATTTGATGATCTCCGGATCGCTGTACTGCGAGGCCCGGAAGGGATCGAAATAGCCGTCCGGATCGCGCACCGCGACGATCGATTCGACCGGGCTGGTGGCGAAGAGGGTGAAGAGATAGGCGATTTCCGGCTCCTTCGACACGCTGGAGACGACATAGTTCCAACCCCAGTTGAAATAGGGGGTCTTCAGGAGCTTGCCCTTGACGTTGCCGCCGGGGGTGAAGCCGAAGGCGAGCTTGCCCTTGACGCTGGATTTGTCGCTGTTGAGGTATTTCTGCGTGCCGCCCCAGCCGATATTGGCGAAGCTGTCGCCCTTGCCATAGGCCTCGAAATTCTCGAACAGGCCGTTGGTGCGGGCCCCCGGATAGAGATATTGCGACGCCGCGACCAGCTCCTCGAGCGCCTTCACGCCGGCGTCGTTGTTGATCTGCGGGTTCATGTTGTCGTCGAGCGGATAGAAGCCCTTGGCGTGGAAGCGCACCCACCATTCCCAGGCGATGAAATACTGGGTCCGGAACAGGGCGCCGCCATACTGGCCCTTGTCGGGACGGTGGAAATGCTTCAGCTGCGCGTCGAGCTCTTCCCAGGTGTCGGGCACCTTGAGCGCGTAGCCGTTGGCGTCGGCGAAGGCCTTCTGCTCCTCCGGATTCTCCAGCCAATCCTTGAGATAGAACATCAGATAGGTGTCGCCGTCGGTCTGGTAGCCGTAGAAGCTGCCCTTGTAGAAATCGCCGATCGAATAGAGCGCGTCGGCCTGGAAGCCGTCGGGCTGGTACTTGGCGGCGTATTTGTCGAGGTTGGTCAGGATGCCGGATTCGACCAGGTCGGGAAGGCCGAAGGTCGCCGGCAGCGCCAGATCGAAGGCGCCGGTCTTGGCCACCGCCTCCAGCAGCATCTTCTGATTGATCTCGCCCAGCGGCACTTCGATGTACTCGACCTTGATGCCGGTCTTGGCCGTCCAGACTTCCGCGACCGGCTTGACGTTGCCGAGCGAGCCCGAGGGCTCGAGGATCTTGAGCGTGATGTCACGGCCGGCCGCGAGCTTCTTGGCCGCCGCCGCCGCGTCGGTATCGACCGAGGCGAGCGGCAGGCCCGCGTTCGCGGACCGGGGCCGCATCACATAGCTCGGCAGCAGAGCCGAGCCGGCGACCGCCGCCGCTCCCTGCAGGAAACGCCGCCGGGTGGATGACAGTTGATTCAGATTCTTAAACATGTTGCTCCCTCACTTGTTCCGCTGTCCCTGTGCTTTGCGTTGTCTGATCTTCTTGGTCAGGCGTTCTTCTTGCGCATATCGAAGGCCATTTTCTTGTTCTGCTACTTCATCACGACGAGCTTGCTGCGATCCTGGCTGATCAGGACCGCACCGATGACGACGATCCCCTTGATGACCATCTGCGTGTATTGATTGACGCCGAGGAGATTGAGGCCGTTGTCGAGCAGCGTGATGATGAGCACGCCGATCAGGGTCCGTTGCAGCCCGCCCACACCGCCCGAGAGCGACGTGCCGCCGACGACGATGGCGGCGAGGCTGTTGAGCAGCAGTTCCGAGCCCAATGTCGGGCCGGCGGCGCCCAGCCGCGCGACGCCCAAGGCGCCGCCCAGGCCCGCCATCGCGCCCGACAAGGTGAAAGCATAGATCTTGTAGCGACGCACCGGCACGCCCGAGGTCCGCGCCACCGCCTCGCCGCCGCCGATCACATACATGTAGCGGCCAAAACGGGTGCGGAAGCAGACGAAGACCGAGACCGCCCAGGCCACCAGCGCAAAGAGCGCGATGTTGGAAACGTAGGGGATCGCCTGGCCGATCGCGAGATTCTCGAAGGCCGTGGAATCGAACCGCAACGCCCGGCCCTGTAGCAGGTTCCAGGCAAGGCCGGTGAAGACCGAGAGGCTACCCAGCGTCACGACGAAGGACGGGATCGAGCCATAGGCGAAGATCAGCCCGTTCAGCAGTCCCAGCAGCATGCCGATGATGACAGCGAGCGGGACGGCGCCGATGCCCAGATCGAGCGCATTGATCAGGAGAACGGTGATCGAGCCCACCAGCAGCACGATGGCGCCGACCGAGAGGTCGATGCTGCCCATCAGGATGACGAAGGTGGCGCCGAGGCAGGCCAGCAGCAGCACGCTCATCTGGCCCGATATGGCCGTCAGGTTGCGCAGGCTGAGGAAGGAATCGGTCGTGACCGAGAAGAAGACGATCAGCGCCAGCACGACCGCGACCGGCAGCCACAGGACGAGCTTCGCCGTCAGCGCCTGTTGCTGCGAGCTGGCGGGCGGGCGCTTGCGTTCGACGTTCAATGCAAGGTCCCCCGTGGCAGCGCGTCGGGCAGGGCCTCGGTCCGGTTGGCCTCATAGCCCAGCATCAATGCCACCAGCGCATCCTCGGTCGGTTTCGCGCCGACCGGGGCCGGCACCGTCGCCGTGATCCGGCCTTGGCTCATGATGGCGATTCGATTGGAAAGCCCGATCAGCTCGAGCAGCTCGTCCGTAATCAGCAGCACCGCCACACCCTCGGCCGTGAGCTTGCGGATGAGGGCGTAGATCTCCTCCTTGGCGCCGGCATCGACGCCGCGCGTCGGGTTGTCCAGCACCAGGACTCGCGGATCGCGGCAGAGCCATTTGGCCAGCACGACCTTCTGCTGATTGCCGCCCGAAAGCCGGCTGCAGATGCTGCCCGGGCCATTGGCCTTGATCCGCAGCCGCTCGATGAAGCTGCGGCTGACGCTGTTTTCGAGACGCCCGCGCCAGTAACCGACCTCGGAACTGAAGAGATCGCTCCCACTGGCGAGCGAGATGTTCCAGGAGACCGGAAAGGCGGTGATCATGCCCTCGGCATGGCGTTCGGCCGGCACATAGCCGAAGCCCTGCGCCATCAGCCGGCGCAGTTCCGGGCGGGCGGGCGTCCGGTCGCCGATCGCGACCGTGCCCTGGTCCGAGGCCAGCACGCCGGCGATGCCTTTGCCCAACGCCGACTTGCCGGAATCGAGCAGGCCGCCGATTCCCAGCACTTCGCCCTGGCGCAGGGTGAGGGAGATGTCGAGATAATCGCCGCGGCGGGAGAGATGCTCGACCCGCAAGGCGGGTGCGGCCGCCTCGACGGACTGCCGGCCGCGCTCGTGGTAGTAATCCTCGTCGCGGGCGCGCCCGACCATCAGGCCATGGAGCTTGCGCTCGTCGGCGCCGGCGGGGTCGACCTCGGCGACGATGCGGCCGTCCTTCATCACATAGATGACGTCGCTGATCCTCAAGACCTCGTTCAGGCGATGCGAGACGAACAGCACCGTCCCATGCTGCTTCAGCCCGGCGATCAGCTTGAAGAAGGCCTCCTCCTCGTTGCGCGCGAGCGCCGAGGTCGGCTCGTCCAGCAGGATGACCGGATGCTCGATCCCCAGCACCATCTGCGGCACCAGGCAGGCACGCGCGATCTCGATCGTCTGGCGGACCGAGAAGTCGTAGTCGCTGGTGGGCCGGCGCACGTCGATATCGAGGCCGATGGTCGAGACGATGCGCTCGGCCACCTCGATCATGCGCCGCGTATCGATGAGCTGGCCCCAGCGCACGAAACGATCCTCGTGCGCCAGAAGGAGATTCTCGTAGACGGCGATGTTGGGGATCAGCGCCTGCTCCTGGAACACGCGGGAGATTCCCAAGAGCGAGGCTTCGCGATAATTGGCCGGATGGATCTCGCGGCCGTCGAGCGCGACGCGGCCGCCGTCGGCCGGGATGATACCGGAGATGATATTGAAGAGTGTCGTCTTGCCGGCACCGTTCTCGCCGACGATCCCCACGATCTGGTTGCGCGCGGCCGAGAGACTGACCGAGTCGAGCGTGGTCACACCGGCAAAGCTCTTGCTGACGTTCTCGACCCGAAGGATCGCGCTTTCGGTCATGGCGGAGGGAGGACGGCGCGCAAGCCGGACAGGGCCGGCGGCGGACAGACGCGAGGCTGGTTCATTGCCCATGGTCCGATCCGCCGCCGTCCCGACCCGATCAGGCCTTCTTCATCGGCGAGGGGCCGAAGAAGTCGATCTTGTAATGCGCCTTGTATTCTTCCTGGACCGCCTTGGCCTCGCCGTTGGCGTGGGCGTCGCGATAGGCGGCGGGATAGTCCCAGCCGTCGGGCTTCGGGATGCCGCCCCACTCGCGGTCGATGTCCATCGGGAACAGTTCCGCCTGCGGATCCCAATCGTTGGGATGCTTCACCTTCGACAGCTTCTCGTAGTCGAAGGGCGCCACGTCGCCATTGTTCACATAGCGCGTGAGATAGGCATCGACATTGTCCTTGGTCATGGCGACCGACCGCCAGCTCATCATCCGTTCGGAGGCGCGCGGCTTCCAGCCATTCATCACGTCGTAGAGGCGCGTCGCGAGAAGGGCTCCCATATAGGCGGGCACGTTGGCGCTGGTGGTCAGGAGTTTTCCCTGCTTGATCGCTTCGGCACCGCCCGTGGTGCCGTCGGCGCCCGAGAGAAACACATCCTTGCCCGGTTGCATGCCGGCGGCCCGAAGGGCCGCCATGCAGCCATCGGCCACGTCGTCGTTCTGCGCGATCACGCCGACGATATTGGGATAGCGCGAGATCAGGTCCTCCATCGCCTTCTGCGAATCCTCGCGGTTCCACTTGCCGGGCAGCGAGCCCGCGAACTTGATCTTCGGGAAATCCTTGAAGGCATCGTCGCGGCCGCGGCTGCGGATGGTGTCGGTCGAGTTGCCCTCGATGCCGGTCACGCCCACGACGGTGCCGCCGCCGAACTTGTCCATGATCGCCTTGCAGACTTCGACGGTCACGGCGCGCTCGGCCGAGAATTCCTCGGGCACCGCATACATCGTGTAGTAGTCGCCGGCCTCGAAGGGGGTGAACCAGGGCAGCGTGCCCCAGGTGTTGTCAAACCAGATCTTGTTCTCGTTGGCGAGCTGGGCGATGCGCTTGATCGATCCGCCCCCCGGGGCATGCAGCATCACGCCGTTGACGCCCGCCGCGATCTGCTGCTCGAACTGATTGAGCTGGCGTTCGGAATCGAGCTGCCCGTCGAAGGAGGCGAACCCGAGGCCCAGCGCGTCGGCGGCCCCGTGGGCGCCGACATCGGCATTGGCGCAATACTCCAGCTGCAGCGTCATGATCAGATGCGCGATCTTGCCGCTCGGATCGGCGACCGCGATGGACGGGATGCCGACACTGGCCGCCGTCGCCGCGGCGATGGCGCTGGCCGAGGCGAAGGACAGGAACTGACGACGCGACACGCCATGGAGATCGAGTCGCTCCATCGTACCGTCGACGACCTTCTTCTGGGTGTAGTCGGGAAACAGCTTGGGATTGAGTCGCTTGGCCATGGTCGGATTCTCCCGGGTTTCTGGCGCTGCTGGCGTCGTTATTGTTTGGCGACGAACTTGATCTTGCCCTCTTCGCGGATGCGCTCCGCCTTGCCCTGCTCGATCAGCCAGAGCAGATGAGTCTGGATGCAGGCCTCGGCATAGCAGTGCCGCTCGCCGATGCCGGTCGAGACCGTGTAGTTGAGATCGGTCTTGACCGGCATGACTTCCGGCAGGAGCTCAGGGATGGTGACCGGCCGCTTCTCGCGGCGCAGCACGAACAGCACCCGGTTCTGGGTATCGCGCTGCTGCATCTGCATGTGCTTCATGCGCCGCAGCGAGCTGTCCTTCGAATAGGCGGAAAGGCCATGGCCCTCGAGCAGAAGCTCGGGCGCGTAATCGATGCAGCGCTGGATCGAGTGCGAATGGTCCTTCGCATTACCGATCGGGAAGGGTCCCAGCGGCGTCGGGTAATGCATCAGGTCGCCCGGATAGAGCGTGCGGGTGTTGGGATTCCACAGGCCGATATGGCCGGGGCAGTGGCCTGGAAGATGGACCACCTCCAGCTTGAGGCCGCCGACATCCAGGATGTCGCCATCCTCGACGGCGCGATCGACCTCGACCGGGAAGTTCCAGTATTTGCGGACGATGTCCGGATCGGAGAGGCCGAAGCTCTCCCCCGGCTTCAGGTTGAAATCCTCGAGCAGCGCCTCGGGTGTCGTACCGAGTCGGGTGATGTTCTCGCGCCGCGTCACGATCATCGGATCCTCGATGATCGGGCGGTCCAGCGGGTGGCAGACGACCTCCGCGCCATAGCGCTTCTTCAGCATGTCGGCATTGCCGACATGGTCGTAATGGAAGTGGGTGATAAAGATGTATTTGAGCGCGTTCTTCTCCTTGTCGAGCAGATCGACCAGGAATTCGCCCATGCCGTTATTGTGCTCGGGCAGCGTCCAGTTGCCGCTGTCGATCAGCAGGTTCTCGCCCTTGCCGCGGATGAGATAGACGCCGCTCTGGACATAGCCGTCGAGCTCGTCCTCGGCGAGCGGCCCATGGATGCCGGGAATGCCCCAACCGTCCGGAGTTTCTGCCCAAAAGAAGATCATCTCATCGCCTCCTCTCTCTCGCCGTCGCTGTCCCGGGACCCGTCAGGCATTCTTCGGTGCGTAGCGGCGGTAGCGCACATCCGCCGTGATCTCGTGCGCGAGCATGCCCTCGACATGGCAGACGCGGCCCATGATCGGTGCGATGCGCCGGCTCGCCTCCGGTGTCAGATGCTGGTAGGTCACGGTCTTGATGAATTTGCCGGCCCAGAGCCCGCCGGTGTAGCGGGCGGCGCGGCCGGTCGGGAGCGTGTGATTGGTGCCGACGCCCTTGTCGCCATAGGCGACCGTGCATTCCTCGCCGAGGAAGAGGCTGCCATAGTTGCGCAGCTTCGACAGATAGAAGTCGAGCCGCTTGGTCATCACCTCGAGATGCTCGGGCGCATATTCGTCGCTGACCGAAACCGCCTCCTCGTCGCTGTCCACCACGACGATCTCGCCATGGTCGCGCCAGGCGAGCGAGGCGACCTCGGCGGTCGGCAGGGTCTCGAGCTGCTTCTCGATCTCGGCGAGCACCGCCTTGCCCAAGGCATCTGAGGTGGTGACGAGCCAGGCAGGGCTGTCCGGCCCATGCTCCGCCTGCCCCAGCAGATCGGTCGCGATCAGCGCCGGATCGGCGCTGTCGTCGGCGATGATCAGGATCTCGGTCGGACCCGCCATCAGATCGAGGCCGACCACCCCGAAGAGCTGGCGCTTGGCCTCGGCGACGAAGGCATTGCCGGGGCCGGTGATCATGTCGACGGGGCGCATGCCGACGCAGCCATGGGCCATGGCGGCCATGGCCTGGACGCCGCCCAGCGCATAGATCTCGTCCGCGCCGGAGGCATGGAGCGCGTAGAGCGTCGGCGGGAAGATCGCGACGCCGTCGCGCGGCGGAGCGCAGGCCGTGATATAGCCCACGCCCGCCACCCGCGCCGTGCCCACGCTCATGATCGCGGCCGACACCAGCGGATATTTGCCGCCGGGGATATAGCAGCCCACGGCCTCGACTGGGATATGCTTCTGGCCCAGCCGGATGCCGTCCTGGGTCTCGACCTCGAACTCCTGCATGCTGTCGCGCTGGCGGCGCGCGAAGTCGGTCACCTGCTGCTTGCAGAAGGCGAAATCCTCCTTGAAGGATTCCGGCAGGTTGGTCGCCACCTTGCGGATCTCGTCCTCCGAGACCCGAAACTCCTTGCCCTGCCAGCGATCGAGCTCGCGCGCATAGCGCGCCACCGCCTCGTCGCGGTTGCTCGCGATGTCGGCCAGCATCTTGCGCACCGTCTCTTCGACGCGGCTCAGATCGCGCGGCGCCTTGGGCGGCGCCTTCTTCACATATCTACGCATGTTCCATTTGCTCCTGCGGGGCCTTCAACCGACCCGGCACGAATGCAACCCTTTACATTTCGAGATCACGAACGGGCCCCGTGCCGAAGCGAGGCCGAGAAACCCGCACCTCGTCGGGGCCAATGAAAACGAGAGCGGACCCGCGCACACGCGAGTTTTTCTTGGCGCTGGCACAAGAAACATTTGAGCCTCCCTGGTCGAGCCTCGCTCAAGGCACAACCCGTCCCCGCATTCTTGTCGGCGGTGGATCGGGTTGCCGAGGTGACTGTAAGCGTTTACATAAAAAACGCAACAATGTTCGTGAAGGGAGCGCAGGGCGGCATCGGCCCTTGCCGCAGCGCAACAAAAAATCATCCCGATGGCGAGGTCCACGGCACTCCGTCATCCGGCCAACCGACCCGCTCGGCGAGGCCTCTGGAAATTTCGGCAACCACATTGCAATGGGACACGCGGCGTCATAGGACATTGCGCATGGCAGACAGCAACCCGAAGGCGAAACGGCGCGCCAAGCGCAGCAGCCGTCCGCGTCCCGGCGGCAGCGTCACGATCCATCGCATCGCGGCCGAGGCCGGCGTCTCGACCGCGACCGTCTCGCGTGCGCTCAACCAACCCGAGAAAGTCAGCGCGGAGGCACGCGAGCGCGTCCAGGCCGCGATCAAGCGCAACCATTATATCCTCGACGGTTTCGCGGTCGGCCTCGCCTCGCGGCGCTCGCGCACGATCGGGCTCCTGATCCCCACCATCACCAACTCGATCTATGCCTCCTCGACGCAGGCGGTGCAGCGCGTCGCGCAGCAGAACGGCTACAGCGTGCTGGTCGGCGTGTCGGAGTTCTCGCCGTCGCGCGAGGAAGTGCTGATCCAGAAGCTGCTCGAGCGGCGGGTGGACGGTCTGGTGCTCACCGGCGAGGCGCGGTCGGCCGCGGCCTATGAGAAGATCAAGCGCAATGGCGTGCCCTTCGTCGTCACCTGGCAGTTGACCGCCGATCCCGCTTTGCCCTCGGTCTCGTTCGACAATCGCAAGGCCACCTTCGCCGCGGTCGAGCATCTGATCGCGCTCGGCCATCGCCGGATCGGGCTCATCTGCGGGCGTACCGATGTCAATGACCGGGCGCTGGCGCGGCGCGAGGCCTTCGAAGCCTGCATGGCCCGCCATGGGCTGCCGGTGTCAGCCGATCTGGTGTTCGAGCGCGATTTCGAGTTCGTCGAGGGACGCAGCGCCATGCATGCGATCCTGCGCCACCGATCACGCCCCACCGCGGTCTTCTGCGCCAATGACATTCAGGCGATCGGCGCCATGTATGAGTGCCAGGAGGCCGGGGTGAAGGTGCCCGAGCAGATGTCGATCGTGGGCTTCGACGACCTGCCGATCTCGCAATACATGCATCCGCAGCTCACCACGGTTCGCGTGCCGGCGGACGACATGGGAAAGCGCGCGACCGAGATGCTGCTGGCGGCGATCGAGGGCAAGCCCGGCGATCAGCGCGTCGAACTCACGACCGATCTGGTGGTGCGCCGTTCCACCGCGACGCCGAAGCGCCAGAACCGCGCGTCCGCGAGCTAGAACGCGATCTTCCAGCTTCCGTCGGACGTCTCGCAGAAGGGCAGCTGATAGGCCCGTCCGCCGCCTTTGGTGAAGACATGCTCGACCTGACCGCAGCGCATGCCGTCGCGGGTGAAAACATCGAGCAGCGTCGCCCGGCCGGCCTTGCCCGTCAGCGGATCGTCCCAGTCGATGGAAGCGCCCACCTGCTGTCCCTCGAGCACCTCGCGCACCGACTGCTTCAGGAGGCCCCAGTCCCACTCGCTGAGATTGTAGGACGTGTGGCCGAAGGGATCGACCAGGGGACCGGCCTGGGCCGGCAGGGCGAACGCAACGGCCATCGCGGCCAAGGATAGCGCCAGAATCGCGCCAGGACGAAAGCTCGGTGCCATGATCCCCTCTTTCGGTTGCGACAACAGGGCCCCTCGATGAAGCGGCTGGCCGTTCGCCGGAGCGACCCCTGCTCCCTATCCGCGACCGACGAAGGGCATGTTGGTCGCCATCACGGTCAGGAACTGGGCATTGGCCTCCGGCGGCAGGCCCGCCATGAACAGCACGGCCTGCACCACATTGCGCACATCCATGGTGGGCTCGATGGCGAGCGTGCCGTTGGCCTGCGGCACGCCGCTCTTCATCTTCTCGGTCATGTCGGTCGAGGCATTGCCGATATCGATCTGGCCGCAGGCGATGCCATGGAGCCGCCCGTCGAGCGAGATCGATTTCGTCAGGCCGGTAACCGCATGCTTGGTCGAGGTATAGGGCGCCGAGTTCGGCCGCGGGGCATGGGCCGAGATCGAGCCGTTATTGATGATGCGGCCGCCCTGGGGCTGCTGCGTCCTCATCATGCGGAAGGCGGCCTGCGCGCAGAGGAACATGCCGGTGAGATTGACTTCGACGACCCGCTTCCAATCCTCATAGGGGATCTCGTCGAAGGGCAGGCCGCGGCCGAAGGTGCCGGCATTGTTGAAGAGCAGGTCGAGCCGGCCGAAAGCCGACCGGGTTTCTGCGAAGAGGCGGTTGACCGAGGCCGGATCGCTGACATCGGTCGGGACCGCGAGGCTGCGGCCCGGCAGGGCCTTGCCCCTGGCGGCCGTCTCCTCGAGCGCATCCTGCCGGCGCCCGGCCAGGGCGACCGAATAGCCTTCGCCCAGCAGACCCAGGGCCACGGCGCGTCCGATGCCGCTGCCGGCGCCGGTAATGATCGCCACTTTATAGTCAGCCGACATGCCGTCCCCTGCGCTTCCCGATCGAGCCTTCATCCTAACATGAGGAGCGCGAATCAGGCACGCCGTCCCTCGCGTCAGGCGTGCCCGCCGCCTTTTTCGATCGCCTGCGCCGCGGCGGCCCCGATCGCCTCGGCGGGAACCTGATCGCCGGATTCGACCCGAACCACCACGCCACGGCCGACCAGTTCGATGCCGTTCTCGCGGAAGGCATTGACCAGCTTCTCATAGGCTACGCGACGGATGGCGAACTGGGTGCCCGGCTTGGCGATGTATTTGATGCCGATCACCATCGCACCGTCCTCGACATTGCGAATGCCCTGCGACTTGAGGGGATCGATGAACCCCGGCCCCAGGGCGGGATCGTCGAGCAGCTCTTGTCCGATCTTCTTCACCAGCTTCTTGATCAACCCGATGTCGGTGTCGGGTGCGACGCGGAACTCGAGCCGCATCAGCGCCCAATCGCGGGTGTAGTTCGTCAGCGATTTCATCTGGCCGAACGGCAGGGTGTGAACTGCGCCACGCTGGTGGCGCAGCTTCATCGACCGCAAGGAAATGCTCTCGACATCGCCGCGCAGATTGCCGACCTCGACATAGTCGCCGATGCGGAAGCTGTCCTCGAGCAGGAAGAAGATGCCCGCCAGGATGTCGGCGATCGTCTGCTGCGCGCCGAGGCCGATGGCGATGCCGACCACGCCGGCGCCGGCCAGGAGCGGCCCGATCTCGACGCCGAGCGAGGCCAGCACGATCATCGCGACCATGAGGCCGAGCGAGACCTGCAGGAACTTCCGCAGCAAGGGCAGCAGGGTCGCAAGGCGCTGCGCCTTGGTGCTAACGCCGCCGGCCTTTGCGTTCTCCATGGCGCGATCAATCGAGCGGGCGATCAGGGCCCACCCCACATAACCCAGCAGCAGCACCACGCCGATATCGAACAGGATGCTGAACACATAGGTGCCGATGCCGAGCTGGTCCGGATCGAAGCCCCAGATCCGCGAGGTCAGGACGATGGCGCCCACAATGAGCACGAACCAGACGGCGCGCATCAAGCGCTGGACCTGTTTGAACGCGGAGCTGTCTGGAATGACCGGCGCTTGATTGGGAATCTCGTCGCCTGCGGGCGCGGCACCGCCGGTGGTCAGCACGGCGACACCATAGAACTGTGCCAAGGGCCGATGGATCAGCCAGGCGAGCAAGGGCACCGAAAGCATCAAGAGCAGGCTGGCCAAGGCCCGTGGTGCCGTGCCCTGCTGCACGCGCAGGATCCCGTCGGCGATCACCAGCCACAGAATCGCAAGGTAAACCGTCAGCAATACGGGCCAGGCGTCGATCAGCATATGGCGTCCGCTGCCGACCGACAGCCAGTGGCGCGCGCGCTCCGCGACGGCGCTGCGGTTGCGCCAGGCCAGTCCGGCGAGATAGGCAAAGGGCAGAAGGCTCAAGGGCAAGGCCAGGGCGATGATGCTTTCATCGTCGAGCTTGAGCGCCATCAGGATGCGGCTGATCGCGGTGACGCCGACTACCAGGAGCGTCGTCGTCAGCACGATCCGATGCAGGGCCCTGGCGGCCGCGTCGTCAACGGTCAGAAGCCGCATGCCGGGATTCTCGGGGTCGCAGAAGAACAGCGTCAGCTTGCTGACCACCAGCACTGCCGCGATCGCGCGCAGCAGGATCATCAGGACCTGGGGAGCGGCAGGGTGGGTCGGGTCGACGATGGCATAGGTCAGCGCCGACGCCGCCAGGAAGGCTGCGATCTCGACCAGATCCAGCATCAGGCGCAGCACCAGGGCACCGACCGCGATCCGTGTGCCGCCACGGGCCTGCTCGCGGATCCGGCGGCGGACCGGCGCCAGCAGGGCACGGACCGCCAGCATGCCGGCGGCACCCACCGCCAGGATCAGGGCGATGCCGCCGATCCAGCGGGCGGCACCATCGAAGCCGGAAATGGTGCCGTCCCTCGAGAAGGCGGCATCGAGGGTCGACGGCAGCGCCGCATAGGCCGCCGGCAGCGCGCGCAGACGCTCCGCATAGATCTTGAGGATATGCTCGCCTTCCGGCGAGGCGGCCGCCTGCCGTGCGGCCATCTCGGCGACGAGGCGCTTGCGCAAGCCGTCGCGCAGGGTCTTGTCATTCATGACGCCGAGCACCGCATCGAGCTGCGCGTCGGTCATGCCGTCCGGAAAGGCCGAGAGAACGCTGTCGAGATCGGGGGGCGGCGGAGGCGGCGGCGAGCCTTTCGCCGCAGCACTTCCCGCGAGCGCGAGGGAGAGGAAGCCTGCGAGCAGCAGGGAGGCCAGCCAGCCGATGCCCGATCGCGACCGACCCCTGCCGGGCCTGGCCGACATCACGGCGATGTCCCCTGCTGCAGCGTCTGCTTCGCCTGCTCGCGGGCGATGCGTTGATCCTCGATGCGCTTATAGGCGACGTAGTATTTGAAGATGTTGCTGACATAGTTGACGGTTTCCTGGCCCACCGCCTGGGCCACCATCACCTCGACATTGTTGAACCATTTGTTCGGGTCGAGCCCCTGCTGGGCAGCCTTCTTGCGCAGCCGGTCGATGCGGTTGGGCCCGCAGTTATAGCCCGCGAAGGCGAACAGATGCCGGTTGACCTCGTTGATGGCGGGGTCGTCGAAATACTGGTCCACCATGAAGCGCATATATTTGACGCCCGCTTCGATGTTGCGGTCGGCCGCGGTGACGTCGGGAATATTGATCGGATTGCCGGCCGCGGTCGAAGGCAGCACCTGCATGATGCCGACCGCACCGGAGGGATTTCGGGCGCCTTGATTGAGCCCCGACTCCTGATAGCCCTGCGCGATCATCATCAGCCAGTCGAAGTGATATTCCGCCGAATATTTGTGAAACAGCCCCACCATCTCGTCGAACTTCTTGCGCTCGGCCTCAGCGTTCGCATTGTTCACGAACTTGGTCGATCCCAGATAGCGCTTGATCAGCTGGTTGGTCGCCGAGCTTCCGACCTTGTGCTTGACCACGAAGTCGTCGATCACGGCCATCAGCTTCGGGCTGTCCTTGCGGATCGCCCAGCCGATCTGGCCGCCGTCGCGCAGGACGATGTCGGCATGGACGGTCATCTTGGTGAAGATCTTGGTCCAGAGCTTGGCCTTGTGCAGGTCCATGATCATCGCGGGATAGAGGCCGGCATTGACCATTTCGGCAATGGCATCATCCTCCAGATCTTCGTCGGCCAGCGTGATCTGGACCTCCGGCTTGCCTTCGGCCTTGAAGCGCTCGTTCAGCGCCACCAGGCTCTCGTAATAGCTCGACGATTTGCGGACCGCGACTTCCTGGCCCGACAGGTCGTCGAGCGTCGCGATCGGGGGCGAACCCGGGGCCGTGATCAGCACTTCCTTGACTGTGTCGGTGAAGGGCGTCGAGAAATCGACGGTCTTGAGCCGCTCGGGGGTGATGGTCAAATTCGCCGCTGCGATGTCGCCGATGCCCTCTTCGAGCCCGGAGATCAGCTTGTCGCGGCTGACCGGCAGGAACACGACATGGATGCGGTCCAACAGCTTGAGGCCCAGCTTCTTGTTGAGCTCGTCCTCGAAGATCTTCATTGCGTCATAGGTGATGCCGCGCTGCCGATATTTGTCGGTGAAATAGAGGACGCGGTTGTAGGTGACCAGCACCCGGATCATCCGGCGCTGCACCATCCCGTCGAAATCGCCCTTCCGGGGCTTCAGCGCGGCTTCGACCAGCGCATCCACCGCCTTCTGTTCCGCGCTCTCGGACGGCGCCGTGGTTTCGTCGGTGCCCATGGCGGCGAAGGCCACGGGCGCCGCACCCAGGGTCAGTGCCAGCATCAAGGCGGCAAAGAGGGCGCCGAACCTCTCGAAGCGCCGCCCCGGCCTTGCGGCCAACGCCAAGGGTGCCGGCTTCATCTCCGCGGTCCCACCGGCAATGTCGAACATGGCAGCATTCCCCATCAAATCATTCCAACCCTTGCGACTATTCTAGCATCGGACTGGTCCGGGTCGCATGATGGCTTTTCCCGGCCTTCCCTCGCTCGCCGCGGTTCGATTCCTTAACCTTTAGTCCCCCGCGGACCAGGACCCGATGCTTGTCCCGCGGCCTTCATTTCCGTAGAGGAGTTTGGGCTATGATGCCGCCGCCGGAACCAGAACGTGCCGGCAGCAAAGGCAATCGATGAAACGCGGCAGCTTCAAGGGCGACGACAGCAGCGGGGGGCGGGCGGTCCCGGAGCATCCGGCGGGGGCACCCATCCGGCTTGCCGTCATCGGCCTCGGCAACATCGCGCGCTCGATGCTCGAGCTCTGCGCCCGGGAGGGCAGCGGCCGAATCGAGCTGACCGGTGTCCTGGTCCATCCGCCCCGCGCGGCGGAGGCCGAAACCTGGCTCGGCGGGCGGGCGCCGGTCATGACCGCCTTTCCGGAGCTGCTGGCGACGCGTCCCGATATTGTCGCCGAATGTGCCGGCCATGCCGCGGTCAAGGCCTTTGGCGAGCCGGTTCTCGCCGGCGGCTGCGACCTTGTCACGCTGGCGTCGGGCGCCTTTGCCGATCGCGAGTTCGAGGCGCGGATGCGCGCGCTCAGCCGTGATTTGCGGCGGCGCATCCTGGTGCCGTCCGGGGCCATCGTCGGCATCGACGGGCTGGCGGCCGCGCGCCATGGCGGCCTCACCCGCGTGGTCTATAGCGGGTCGAAGCCGGTCAATGCCTGGCGCGGCACGGCGGCCGAGAAATCGGTCGATCTCGACAAGCTCTCCGAACCCAAGACCTTCTTCGAGGGCAGCGCCCGCGAGGCCGCCAGCCGCTATCCGATGAACGCGAACGTCACCGCGACGGTGGCGCTGGCGGGCATCGGCTTTGACGAGACGCGGGTGCGCCTGATCGCCGATCCGACCGCGCGCGGCAACCTCCATGCGCTCGAATATGAGGGCAGCTTCGGCCATGCGCGAATCAGGATCCAGGGCAAGCCCTCGCCGACCAATCCCAAGACCTCCATGCTCACCGCCCTCAGCCTGTGGCGCACGCTGCTCGACGAGACCGGTGCCGCCATCCGCGTCGGTTGATCGGGCCTCTTCATCATCGAAAACAGCGCCTCGGCGGCGTTCTCATTTCGGCAACGCTACTTTCTATTAATTGCGCTTGTCAGAACGCTGGCCTGATCTAGCCTGGGCGCCCAGGGGAGTTTGCGAGAGAACCGGCCAACGGTCCTCGCGGCATGCGCATCACGCGTCGGGCTGCGGTTTCTGAGGCTTCCAACGAGTTCTCCCGCCTCCATCGCCGTTGCGGAGGTTGAGGATCGTCATGCCGTTCGCGATCAGTGGAGGCACGCAAATCCACTATGTCGTGGAAGGCAGCGGCGAGCCGATCCTGCTGGTGCCGGGCCTCGGCGGCGGCACCCGGCAATTGGCGAAAATCGCCGCCGAGCTCGCCTCGACGAATCGGGTCGTCACGGTGGACCCGCGCGGCGCAGGGCAGAGCGACAAGCCCGACATGCGCTATGACGGCGCCCTGCTGGCGGCGGACATGGCCGCGGTGCTCGACCATGCCGGCATCGAGCAGGCTCATTTCGTCGGCATCTCCTTCGGCGGCATGATCGGCCAGGAAATGGCGCTGCGGTTTCCGGCCCGGCTCCGTTCGCTCCTGCTGGTTTCTTCCTATGCCAAGTCCGACGCCTGGACCGACCGCATGTGGCAGGTGCGCGAGACGCTCATCCGCAAGCTGGGCCTGGCCGAGCATTTCAAGCTGGCGGTCATGTTCCTGTTCTCACCCCGGGCCTTTCGCACCGAGGCCGAGACGGTGCAGATGATCGAGGCCGCGGTCGGCGCCAATCCGCCCGATCCGGTCGGCTATATGCGCCAGCTCGAATTCTGCCGCGATCACGATGCCAGTCAGCGGCTTTCGCGCGTCGGCTTGCCGACGCTGGTGATACAAGGCGCCGACGACATTCTGGCCTCGCCGATCCAGGGCCGCGAGCTGGCAAAGGCCATTCCCGGCGCGCAGTTCGAGGAAGTGCTCGACGCGGCGCATCTCTTCATGCTGTCGCGGCCGGGCCAGTTCGCCCGGATGATCCGCGAATTTCATGCCGAGCTCGGGCGCCGGAAGGCGTCGCAACGAGCGGTGTAGTGCCAGGGAAGACCGGGGCTAGGGGGACGCCTCGGACTTCCGGCATCGAATCCGATGCCATAACGACCCCGACGGCAGAGCAACAAGGAAAACAGCCATGGCAAAGGAGCAACGGAACATGGGCGGTAACTTGGGAGGCGTGACGAGGCGGCGGTTCGGCAAGATAGCCGGTGGTGCTGTGATCGGCGGTGCCGTCATGGGCGGACCCTGGATCATCAAGGCACGCGGCGAAGAGACCATCAAGCTCGGCGGCCTGTTCCATATGACCGGCGACGGCTCGATCTGGGGCCCGATGATGGAACAATGCATGGGGCTTGCGGTCGACCAGATCAATGCCGACGGCGGCGTGCTGGGCCGGCAGCTCGTGATGGTCTCCGAGGACGACGCCACCAGCACCGACGTGGTGGTGCAGAAGGGCACCAAGCTGGTGCAGAAGGATGGCGTCAAGGCGATGTTCGGCATCGTCTATTCGAGCGTGCGCGCGGCCCTGGCCGCCAACGTCGCCGGGCGGTTCAAGGTGCCCTATTTCTACCCGACCTATTGGGAGAGCCAGACTTCCTGCGGGCGCTATTTCATCTCGATGGGCGCCATCCCGAACCAGCAGCTCGACTTCTTCATCCCCTTCCTGATGGAAAAGTTCGGCCCCAACTTCTATTGCGTCGGCCAGGACTACAACTGGCCGCAGGTCTCGATCGCCTATATCGAGGGCCTGCTGCAGCAGCATGGCGGCAAGCTGGTGGGCAAGGAGTTCGTGCCGTTCGACCAGAGCGACTGGTCCTCGATCATCCAGCGCATCAAGGGGGCGAAGCCCAACGTGTTCTTCCCCTTCATCGGCGGCAACGGGCTCATCGCCTGCCTCAAGCAATATTACGATTTCGGCTTCGACGGCACCGCGGTCGCGGCGACGCTGATGGACGAGATGTATGTCCCGGCCTTCGAGCCCGAGCTGCGCAAGGGCATGCATTGCTCGGTCTCCTATCTGATGGAGCTCGACAACCCGGTGAACAAGGCCTTCGTCGCCGCCTTCAAGAAGAAGTACGGCGCCGACGCCATTCTCAACAATATGGGCGAAGGCCTTTATGACAGCGTCCATGTCTGGAAGCTGGCCGTGGAGAAGGCGGGCTCGTTCGATATCGAGAAGACGGTCGATGCCCTGGGCGGCATCAGCTACAACGCGCCCCAGGGCGAGATCAGCATCGACGGCAAGTCGAATCATGCGGCGCTGCATCAGATCATCGCCGAGGTCCGGGCCGACGGCGGCTTCACCATCCTGAAGGACTTCGGTAAGGTCGCAGCGAAGACCGACTGCGTGGTGTGAACGGACGTCCCTGACTGTCAGGCGGGAGGGGCCGGCAGGCTCCTCCCGCGATTTGTCTGTGCCTCTCGCCTGACCGCCGCCCGGCCTTTTCTTGCCGACCCCCTATCTTGCCGACCGAGGTGATACCCCCGTGGAGCCTGTCGTCATTCAGCTGCTCAACGGGCTGAGCATCGCGTCGATCCTGATCATGGTGTCGCTGGGGCTGGCCGTGATCTTCGGCATGCTCGGCATCATCAATCTCGCCCATGGCGAGTTCTTCATGCTGGGCGCCTATTGCGTCGCCACCGCGACCGCCTGGGGCCTGTCGCCCTGGTGGGGCATCGCCGCGGCCCCCGTCGTGGTGGGGCTGGTCGGCATGGCGGCGCAGCAGACCATCATCAAGCCGCTTTATCGCCGGCCGCTGGACACGCTCCTCGCCACCTGGGGGCTCTCGATCGTGATCCGGCAGGTGGTGCGGCTGATCTATGGCTCGGGCCAGATGATGGCGGGCTCACTCATCACCGGCAGCACGAGCCTGTTCGGCTTCAGTTACCCGACCTATCGGCTTTTCATCATCCTGGTGACGGTCGCGATCGTCGCCCTCACCTTCCTGCTCTATTTCCGCAGCGATTTCGGCCTGCGCATCCGCATGGTGATCGCCAACCGCTCCATGGCGGGGGCGCTCGGCGTGAACACCCAATCGACCGATCTCTGGGCCTTCACCATCGCCGCCGCCATGGTGGGCTTCGCCGGCGCGATCATGAGTCCGCTCATCGTCATCAACCCCGACATGGGGCTCACCTATCTGTCGCGCGCCTTCATCGTCGTCATCATCGGCGGCATCGGCCATCTCTACGGCGTGATCGCGGGCGGCGTCGCCATCGGCGGCGCCGAGGCCGCCCTCTCCTTTTATCTGCGCCCCGTCGTGGCCCAGATCCTGGTCGTGTTCATCGCGGTCGTGCTCATCCGCATCCGGCCGCAGGGCCTGACCGGCGGGCCGCGGGGCTGAGACCATGGCCACCACGACAATGCAGCCCGCACCCGCCCGTCCCCTCCTGGCCCGCCTGCTCGGCTCCGCGGCACTGCTCTTCCTGTTGGTGTTTCCGGCCATCGCCAGCGACTACGAGGTCGGGCTGCTCGGCAAGTTCCTCGTCTTCGGCATCTTCGCCCTCAGCCTCGATCTGATCTGGGGCTTCAGCGGGGTCGTCAATTTCGGCCATGCGATCTTCTTCGGCGCCGGCGCCTATGCCATGGGGATCCTGCTGAAGGCCCTGCCCTTCGCCGGCGCCACCTATATCGCAGCCCTGGGCGGGGTGCTGTTCCCCGCACTCCTGGCGCTGGTGATGGGCTATTTCCTCTTTTATGGCCGGGTCTCGGGTGTCTTCTTCGGCGTGGTGACCTTGGCCCTCACGGGCGCTGCCCATTCGATCATCATCGTGAATGGCAGCCTCACCGGCGGTATGAACGGGCTCTATGGCTATCCGCCGCCAACGCTGGGCATTCCCGGCCTGTGGGAACTCGACTGGTATGAGGCGAATGTCTCCTACTACACCGCCGTGACCGGCAGCGTCGGCTGCCTCGCCTTGTCGCGCTGGCTGGTGAAGAGCGACTTCGGCCGCGCGCTGGGCGCCATCCGCGAGAACGAGGACCGCGCGGCCTATCTCGGTTACGACGTGCCGCAGATCAAGCTCATCATCTTCACCATCGCCTGCGCCATGGCGGGGTTGAGCGGCGTGCTCTATGTGCCGATCGGCTTCATCTCGCCCGATCTCATCGGCGTCACCATGTCGGCCTCGGTCCTGGTCTGGGTCGCGGTCGGTGGCCGCGGCACCCTCATCGGCGCCTTCATCGGCGCGCTCCTGGTGAACTATCTCCAGACCCTGCTGTCCGATGCCTTCGTGGTGCTCTGGCTGCTGCTGGTCGGTCTCTTCTTCATCCTGGTCGTGCTGTTCTGGCCCGGCGGCATCGTCGGCCTCGCCCGGCATGAATGGCTGCGGGCGCGATTGCGGGCGCTGGGGCTGGTGCCGTGATGGGCGACGCCATGCTCGATATCCGGAACCTCAACAAGAAGTTCGGCGGCCTCGCCATCTTCTCCGATCTCAATCTGCAGGTCGGCAAGGGCGAGCTGCGCTGCATCATCGGCCCCAACGGCGCCGGCAAAACGACGCTCTTCAACCTCATCACGGGCCGGCTGCGCAGCGATTCCGGCGAGATCCGCTTCGAGGATCGCGATATCTGCCGCCTGCCGGTCAACGAGATCGCCCGGCTCGGCATCGGCCGCAAATTCCAGGCGCCGTCCGTGTTCGAGGAAATGACCGTCTGGAACAACCTGATGGTTGCCGGCACCGGTCATCGGCGCGCGCATCGTCTTTTTTCCACCAAGACCGATGCGGGCCTTGCGGCACGCGCCGAGCGCGTGCTGGAGAGCGTCCGGCTGACCGCGCGCCGCGACGATCTCGCCGGGAGCCTGTCGCATGGGCAGAAGCAGTGGCTCGAGATCGGCATCGTCATGCTGAACGATCCGAGGCTCGTGCTGCTGGACGAGCCCACCGCCGGCATGACGGTATCGGAGACCGCCGAGACTGCCGATCTGATCCAGGAGGTCTTCAGGGACCGCACCGCCATCATCATCGAGCATGACATCAGCTTCGTGCGCCGGCTGGACAGCCGCGTCACCGTGCTCAATCGCGGCGGGGTGATGAAGGAAGGCAGCTTCGACGAGATCGCCGCCGACGCCGCCGTGCGCAAGGCCTATCTGGGCGAGGAGGCCTGATGCTCCTCGAGCTCTCCCAGGTCGAGGTCGCCTACCGGCAGAGCCTGATCTGCCAGGGCGTCAGCCTGTCTGTCGATCGCAACGAGGTGGTCTGCCTGCTCGGCCGCAACGGCGTGGGCAAGACCACGCTGATGCGCAGCCTGATGGGCATCCTGCCCAACCGCGCCGGCAAGATCCTGTTCGACGGCCAGGACGTGACCAACCTGCCCAGCCATGAACGCGCCCGCCGGGGCATGGCCTATGTGCCGCAGGGCCGGCTCGTCTTCCCGCAATTGACCGTGGCGGAGAACCTGCGCGGCGGCACCCTCATCGGCGGGGATGCCGGCAACCGGCGCCGCGGGTTCGGGCCGGTGGACGAAAGCGTATTCGCCTATTTTCCGATCCTGCGCGAAAGGCTGCACCAGCGCGCCGGCCTGCTCAGCGGCGGCGAGCAGCAGATGCTGGCGTTGGGCCGGGCGCTCGCGGCCAATCCCCGCCTCCTGCTGCTGGACGAGCCCTCGGAGGGCATTCAGCCCTCGATCGTGCAGCAGATCCGCGACATCATCGCCCGCATCGCGATCGAGCGGAGTCTCGCGGTCCTGCTGGTCGAGCAGAACCTCAAATTCGCGACCGGGGCCTCGACCCGCGGCTATGTCATGGACAAGGGCCAGATCGTGGCCGAGGGCAGCGTCGCCGAGCTTGCCAAGGACGCCGTCGTCTCGCAGCATCTGACCTTCGTCGAAGAGAAGCGCCAGCCCGCCTGATACCCCCGGGGTGACTCCATGAAACATGTCCTGATCACCGGCTGCTCGTCCGGCCTGGGCGAAGCCGCGGCGCTGCGGCTGGCCAAGGCCGGCTACCGCGTCACCGGCACGGTTCGCCGCCAGCCCGATGCCGACCGGCTCGCGGCCGCGGCCGGCCCCGATGCGAGCTGGATCTTGATGGATGTGACCGACGACCGGTCGGTGCGCGACGGGCTCGGCGGGCTGGTCGAGCGCCGCGGCGCGCCCGACGTGCTGGTCAATAATGTGGGCGTGCCCTGCCTGGGTTCGATGGAAGAGCTGCGAATCCCCGATTTCCGCGCCGCCATCGAGACCAACGTGATCGGGGCGCTGCGGGTCTATCAGGCCATCGCCCCCGCCATGCGCCGGCGCGGCGCCGGCCAGATCATAAATCTGAGTTCCTCGATCGGGGCCGCGGCCCTGCCGATCTATGGCGGCTATTGCGCCACCAAATTCGCGCTCGAGGCCATGAGCGAGGCGATGCGCTACGAGCTGGCGCCGTTCGGCGTGACGGTCAATGTCCTGCAGCCCGGCATCATCGCCACGCCCTTCCGCGCCAAGAAGCAGGTCCAGCGCGATGAGCGGATTCCGGCCAACTCGCCCTATGGCAACCGCCTGGACAATCCCTCGCCGCCGGATCTGCTGCGGCGGATCAGCACGCCGGACGAGGTGGCTGCGGCCCTGCAGCAGCTGATCGAGACGCCCGGCGGCGAGTTCCGCCGTGTCTGCGGGCGCGACGCCAAGGCCTTTCTGGAAGCGCGCCAAACACTCGATGACGGCGCCTTCGAACGCCTTCTGACGACCAAGGGCTACGCCGCCATCCCCTGAGGGTGCCGGACGCCTCTATTCCGCGACGGCGCGGCGCTGGCTCTGCGGCGCCTGGGGCGGTTTGTGATAGCGGCCGTCCTTCATGATCATGAGGAAGCGGTCGCGATCGAGGAAGAGCTGGAGATTCGCCAGCGGATCGCCGTCGATCAGCAGGAGGTCGGCCAGATAGCCCGGCTTGACCTGGCCCAGCTTCTCGACGCGATAGGCCTGGCCGCCATAGGCCGTGGCGGCGCGCAGGGCCTCCCAGGGCGCAAAGCCGAAATAATTCACGAAATGCTGGAGGTCGCGCGCATCGGTGCCGAGCGGGATCATCTTGAAGCCGTAGTCGCCGAAGGGCAGCACCTTGATGCCGGCGGCCCGCATCTTGACCATGTTCTCGATCGTGGCGTCGAATTCGCGCTTGTTGCCGATGCGCTCCGACATCTCCTGGGTGATGCCCCAGGGCTCGCCCTCGAAATGCATGTTGTAGCGCAGCCCGAAGGCGGGCGTGACGTAGTGCTTGTCCTTCACCTTCTCGAGCGCGGCGATGGTGACGTCGGTCACGAAGGTCGCGTGATAGATGAATTCGACTCCGTACTGGATGCATTGCGCGACCGAGCTGTCGGCATGGGCATGGGCCGCCAGGCGCTTGCCGAGATTGCTCGTGGTCTCGCAGATGGCCCGCACTTCCTCGTCGGTCATCGGATTGGTGATCGAGCCGACCTTGGGGTAGCAGAAGGAATCGCCGGAATTGTTGAATTTGATCAGGTCCACGCCCTCGCGCACCATGGCGCGGACGATCTGGCGGAAACCGTCGGGGCTGTCGGCCACGAGGCCGTTGGCGGGAATCTGCCGGCCCCACATATTGCCGTCGGCGAGCCCGCCCGAGACGGTGAGCTCGGGCGAGGTCGCGAGCAGGCGCGGGCCCGGAATGCGGCCCGCATTGATCTCCTCGCGCAGCACGATGTCGAGCCGGGGCTTGGCCGCCGCCCCGCTCACCACGGCGGTGAAGCCGTAATCGATGGCGGTCCTGGCGTTGTAGGACGCCTCCATCATGTTCTCTTCGACCGGCATGCGGCCGATCTCTTCGAGCGTCGTCACCGCCGGATAGCTCAGATGGCCATGGGTGTTGACGAAGCCCGGCATCAGCGTGGCACCGCCGCCATCGACGATCCGCTTGCCCTCCTGGGACAACCGCTCGCTGCCCTTGGCGACGGCATGGATGCGGTTGCCCTGGACCTCGACCTCGCCGGGATAGAGCCGCTCGCTCAGCCCGTCGAAGATCCGGACATTCGTGAAGACCGTGTTCTGCATGGCTCCTCTCCCGCCCGCCGCGAACGGGCTATCGGGACTCTCCGGTCGGCCGCTCCCGGAAGCCTACACCGCGGGGGCCGCGCGCGCAGGCCCCGATTCCGGCTCAGTTGTAGTTGACCACCAGGAACTTGATGTCCGTCATCTCTTCCATCGCGAAACGGGTGCCCTCGCGCCCGAAGCCCGATTCCTTCCAGCCGCCGAAGGGCATGTTGTCGATGCGATAGATCGGCACGTCGTTGATCATGAGGCCGCCCACATCCCACTCCTCGAGCGCGCGCAACGCCGCTCGAAGGTCGTTGGTGAAGATGCCGCCCTGCAGCCCGTAGCGGCTGTCATTGGCCCGGCGCACACCCTCCTCGATCGAATCGATCGGACTCAGGGTCATGACCGGGCCGAAAATTTCCTCGCGCTCCACCAGCATGTCCGGCTTGGTCCCTTCGAGGATGGTAGGCGTGATGACGTTGCCCTGGCGCTCGCCGCCGGCGATGACCCTGGCGCCGCCTTCGCGCGCGGCCTTGATCCAGCTCTCGATCCGGTCGGCCGACCGGCTGTCGATCACCGGGCCGACATCCATCCCCTCCTGCAGCGGGTTGCCCACCTTGCAGGCCGCGATCCGCTCCAAGAGCTTGGCCTTGAAGGCGTCATAGACCGGGCGCTGCACCATGATGCGCTGCACCCCGATGCAATACTGCCCGCCATAGACCACGCCGCCGCGCACGCAACGCGCCGCGGCGAATCCCAGATCGGCATCGGCGCCGACGATGACGGCGCCGTTGCCGCCCAGCTCGAGCGCGACCTTCTTGCGGCCGGCGATCGATTTGATATGCCAGCCGACCTTGGCGCTGCCGGTGAAGGTCACCATGGCGTAGCGCTCGTCCTTCACCATCGTTTCGGCCAGCGCCACCGGACAATGGACGACGGAGACGGCGCCCTTGGGCAGACCCGCCTCCTCGAGCGCGTCCACCAGCTTCAGCGAGGTGAGCGGCGTCTGCGGCGCCGGCTTGATCACCACGCTGTTGCCGACCGCGATCGCCGGCGCCACCTTATGCACCACCAGATTGAGCGGAAAGTTGAACGGCGCGATCGCGAGGATCGGACCGATCGGATAGCGTCGCGCCAGCCCCAGGCGCCGGCGCAGGCCCGCGAGCTGCTCCAGGTCGGCCTGGGCCAGGTCGAGCGCACCGCCGTCGCTGCGGGTGCTCTGATATTCGAACACGCTGCCATCGACATCGAGCGGAATCTCGGCACCCGAGAACGACCTCGCCTCGGCCGCGGCGTTGCGCAGATTGAAGACAGCACGCGAAACCTCGCCGCGCGCGTCATAGAGCGGCTTGCCCGCCTCCTGCGCGATGAGGCGCGCGAATTCTTCCTTGCGGCCGCGGATGATCTCGGCGGTGCCCTCCAGAATGTCGGCCCGCACGAAGCGCGGCAGCCGGCGCATGGTCTGGAAGCTCTTCCCGGCCTGCAGGATGGCGGCCTCGACCTCGGCCTCCCCGGCGACCGGCATCTGCCCGACCTCGCTGCCGTCGAAGGGCGAGCGGATGCTCTCGACGGGCGTCCCTGTTCGGGCGTCTGGCGCGCGATGCTGATTCATGGGCGTGACTTGGGTCCGTGATGGGGCCGGGGAAAATCGAGCCATAGAAAAAGAGGGGCCGGCGCACCGCGGCGACTGCCTTCCGTCGGGGCTTCAGGCAGCCGCGGGTTTGGAATGCCGCTCCGGCCCCTGGCGAAAACCCTAGGGCCGCCGCCGGTGATGCCACAAGCGCAATTTCCAGAATATGGCGTTGCCGAAATGAGAACGCCGGCGGCACCCGGCCGCCGGCCGCCGAGCCGCTATTTCAGCAGGCGCAGCGCCTTCTTCAGAACCTCGAGGAACTCCTCCGCCGGAATCGGCAATTGCCGCCCCTTATGGACGACGATCTCGGCATTGACGTTGCGCGCGGGCGGGTCGGCGAGCGGCACGCCCGCCACGCGGCCGCCGGCGATCTCGCCCTTGATGGCGAAGAAGGGTAGGAAGGCGACGCCGAGATCGAGGCGCGCGAAGCTGACCAGCATCTGGATCGAATCAGTGGTGAGGACCGGCTCGATACGGATCTGCGAGGATCGCTGGATCTGGTCCACCAGCTGGCGGATGCCGAAGGAGCTGTCCGGCAGCGCGATCGGATAGCCTTTCAGCTCGGCGAGCCTGACCTGCTTCTTGCCGGCAATCGGGTGATGAGGGCCCACGGCCGCATAGAGTCGCTGCGGCTGGGTGGCGACCAGCTCGATATCGGGATGATAGGGCGCGTTGAAGGCGAGGCCGAGATCGGCATCGTCGTTGAGAATGGTGTCGACCACGCCCTGGCTGCCGCGCACCAGCACCGTGACGCTGACCGACGGGTAACGGAGCCGGAAATCGCGGATCACCTGAGGCAGGATGTCGATGATCCCCGCCTCGACCGTGCAGATCTTGATGGTGCCGCGGCGCAACGCCCGCAGGTCGTCGATCTCGGAGCGGATGCGGTCGAGATTGAGCATCGTCTGCTGGGCGTATTTCGCCAGGATCTGGCCGGCGTCCGTCAGCCGCACCCCGCGCGGATGGCGGTCGAACAGCGACACACCCAGCTCTTCCTCGAGATTCTTGATCTGGCGGCTGACGGCCGACTGCGCCACATGCAGCGATTCCGCGGCCTTGCGGATCGAGCGCGTCTGGGCGACGGCGTAGAAATAGCGGAGATGGCTGAGATGGAACAAGGAGGGCCGGGACGCTGCGAGGGAGGCGGATAAGAGCCTGGGGACGCCTGTCCCCTGCCCTCACACTAGCCGGGATCTTCGCACGCAGCCAATCCGCCTGTTCCGGCTACCCGAACCGCCGCAGATAGTCCTGCGCCAGCCGACAGGACCCGGCAGTGAAGCCGGCACCCAGTCCTTGCGCGAATTCGAGATGCCGTCGCGTGCCCAGCCAGGCCACCTCGAGCAGCCGGCGCAACATGATGAAAGTCGGAATCTCGTCCTCGATCTCGCGCTGGAGCGGCATGACCTTGCGATAGCCCTTGAGCCAGGCGGCGATGAGGGCTGGGACCGTCGGCTCTTCCTCCAGGAAGCTCAAGGCCGTGGCCAGGTCGTAGATGTACCAGCAGAGCCCGCAATCGTCGAAATCGATCACCTTGGTGACGTCGTTCTCGACCAGGATGTTGGCGACCCGCATATCGGCATGGATCAAGCCGAAATATTCGCGCGCCGTGCCGATGCGCTCGAGCCGGCGCTTCAGCACACCCGCCAGCCGCGTCAGGATCTTGAGGGCCTCCGGATCGACACCCATGCCATCCTGCCAGCGGCCCCACAACGGATGGGCGCCGATGGCGGCGTCGAAGTCCCACGCATGGCGCGTGAAGGTCCTCGGCACTGTCCAGGCGCGGGCATGACGGTGCATCCGCGCGGTGATCTCGCCCAGCCGCTCGAAATTGTCGATCAACGTTTCCGGGGGCGGCTCCGCGCCGGTGAGGAAGCTGAATATCACCGCATGGCGCGGCTTGTCGAGATCGGGCGCCGACAGGAGCTGGACCAGGCTGCCATCCCTGGCCGGAATCGGCTCCGGCGCGATGACGCCGGCATCGCGCCGCAGTGCCTGCATCCACATCAGCTCCGAGGCGATCGACGGCGCCGAATGATAGCTCAGATTCTGCGAATGGACCCGCAAGACCACCGGTTCCGGGCGCGCCGGATCGCGCACCAGGAACATGGTGTTCTCCGACTGATGCAGCAGCGACACGACGGTCCGCTCGGAGACGTCATAGCGGCGCATCAGCCCCTGCGCTTCGCGATGCAGGGCGTCGTAGAGGGGGCGAGGTAAGCCTGAAGAGTCGGGATCCATCACGACATCTCCATCATCGAGGTCTAGGCCGGGGATGCCGGCGCCGAGACAGCGGTCGCCAGGCCGAGATAAGCGGTTCGCACATTGGGGTTGTCGAGAAGATCGCGACCCCTGCCCTGCAGCACGATCCGGCCGCGATCGAGCACATAGGCGCGGTCGGCGAGCCGCAGCGCCATCCGCGCATTCTGCTCGACCAGGATGATGGTGCGCCCCGCCGCCCGCAACTCCGTGAGCACCCGCACGATCTCCTGGCACATCACCGGCGAGAGGCCGAGCGAGGGCTCGTCCAGCACCAGCAATTTGGGATTGCCCATCAACGCCCGGCCGATCGCCAGCATCTGCTGCTCGCCGCCGCTCATCGAGCCTGCAAGTTGATGCTGCCGGCGGCGAAGCACGGGGAAGCGCTCAAACACCGTCTCGAGATTGCGCCTGAAGGAGGCTTTGTCGCGGTTGAGATAGCCGCCCATCTCGAGATTCTCAGGAACCGTCATAAAAGGGAAGATCCCGCGGCCTTCGGGGACATGGGCCAGCCCGAGGCCGGCGATGCGATGGGCCGGCAAACCCTGGATCGCTTGCCCCTCCAACAACACCGAGCCGGAACGAGCGCGCTTGAGGCCCGTCAAGGTCCGCAAGGTCGTGGTCTTGCCAGCCCCGTTCGCGCCGATGAGGCTGACGATCTCGCCCTTTTTGATCTCGAAGGAAATGCCGCGCACGACCTCCGTCTTGTCGTAATCGACGATGAGATCGCGCACCTCAAGCATGGGCCGCCACCGCTTGCGCGTCTTCGTCGAGGCCGAGATAGGCCTCGATCACGGCGGAATCGGCCGCGATTTCGGCCGGCCTCCCTTCAGCCAGCTTGCGCCCGAAATTGAGCACCGTGATGCGCTCGCAGAGCCCCATCACCGTCTGCATGTCGTGCTCGACCAGCAGGACGGTGGCACCCATGCGGTCTCGCACATCGCGGATGAGTTGCATCAACGCTTCGGATTCCGTCCGGTTCATGCCGGCCGCGGGCTCGTCCAGCATCAGCAGCTTGGGCTTGGCGGCGAGCGCGATGCCGATGCCGAGCGAGCGCTGATGCCCGAGCGGCAGGGTCTCGGCCGCGGCATCACGATAATCGGCAAGGCCGATGAAGCAGAGAATCTCCTCCGCCGCCTCGAGATCGGCCGAGGTGAAGCGCCGATGGGACCCGAAGAGCGAGCCCAGCACCGTGGGCCGCGCCAGGAGGTGGGTCCCCAGCAGGAGATTCTCGACCACCGTGAAATGATGGAACACAGCGCTGCGCTGGAAGGTCCGCACCATGCCGAGGCTCACGGTCCGATGCGGCGGCAGCCCGGTGACATCGCGGCCTTCGAACTCGATACGGCCGCCACTGACCGCCAGGGTGCCGCTGATCATCGAAAACAGGGTCGTCTTGCCGGCGCCGTTGGGGCCGATGATGCCATGGATTGCACCCTTCTCGACCGTGAGGTCGAGCGCGTCGACCGCGACCAGTCCGCCGAAGCGCCTTGTGATGCCAGTGACCTTGAGCTGGCTCATGAGGCGTCTCGCTTCAGGAGGCCGATCCAACCACGCAACCGTCCGACCAGGGATTCGATCCCGCCCGGCACGAAGATCAGGAAGAAGATCAGAACCACGCCGAAGATCAGCGGGCGCCACTCCAACAGAGGGCGGGTGAGCTCGAACACGAAGGTCATGGCGAGGAGGCCCACCATGGCGCCCCAGAAGCTCTGCGTGCCACCCACCACCACCCAGATGATCAGATAGAGCATGGTGATGAGGTCGAAATTCTTGGGATCGATGGCGCCCATGCGGTGGGCCAGCATCGCTCCCGCCACGCCGGCGAAGCCGCTGCCGATCATGAAGGCCGAGCGGCGATAATGGGTCACGTCGATGCCGACGCATTCCGCCAGCGCCGGATCGGAATAGAGCGCCTTCCAGGTCATGCCGAGCCGCGAGCGGTCGAGCAGATACATGATGCCGACGCAGACGAAGGCGACGAAGAGCGCGAAGAAGTAGTAGGGGATGGTCTCGAACAGCGAGTGGCCGAAGAGCTCGCCTTCAGGGATGTTGATGATGCCCCGGATCCCGCCGAACGGCACGTCGAGCCGGATCCAGAACAGGCGCAGCAATTCGCCCAGCGCGAAGGAGGCGATGAAATAGCCGAAGGCGCGCGTACGCAGCAGGGGCACACTGATGAGGCCGGCGACGGCCGCTGCGACGAAGCCCGCCAGGGGCACGGTCAGCCAGACCGGCAGGTCGAGCCCCTTGGCCATGAGCGCCGCCGAATAGCCGCCCGCCCCCATCATCACCACATGCGCCAGGCCCCAATCGCCGGTGGTGGTGATCAGGCGATAGCTGACGACCAGCACCAGGTTCATCAGAAAGAGGATAATGAGCTCGGTCTGGTAGGTCGGCAGGACGAAGGGCGCGGCGAAGGCCAGGATCGCCGTCACGGCCGCCAGCAGCAGCGGCCAATGGCGGACATTGCGCCGTGCCGCAGGTCGTGCCGTCGCTCGAGCCGCCAGGCGTTCCACTGCCATCACACCGTCTCGCGGCCCATGAGGCCTTGCGGGCGCACCACCAGCACCAGCGCCATGAGCCCGACGCCGACCATGGTCGCGATCACGCCGTCGAACAGCGTGGTGCAGAAGGTGATGACGAAGCCCAGGATCACCGCCGCGATCATCGCGCCCTGGATGCTGGCCATGCCGCCCAGCACCACCACGACGAAGGCCATCAGGATGACGCTATGTCCCATGTAGGGCGTGACCGGCGTGACCGGCGCCATCAGCGCGCCCGCCAATCCGGCCGACGCGCCCGCGATGGTCATGGCCAGGGCCGACATGCGGTTGAGGTCGATGCCCTGGAGCGCGGCCGCCTCGGGCTTCTGCGCGGCCGCGCGCAGAGCCTTGCCCTGCCGCGTCCGGTTCAAGAACAGCCACAGCGCCACCAGTGTCAGGATGGCGACCGGGAGGATCACCAGACGCTGCGAGCCGATATGGGCACCGGCGAAATCGACCGCCCCCATGATCGGCGTCGGAACGCGCTTCATGAGGCCGACGCCCCAGATGCGGCCGGCCAGAACCTGGAGGATGAAGGAGAGGCCGGCCGTCGCCATGAAGCCGGCGAGCAGATTGTCGCGTGTGGGCCGGAAGATCAGCCGCTCGGCCGCCAACCCCATCAGCGCCACGATCGGCACGGCGCAGAGCACCGCGAGGATGAAGGGATGGCCCGCGATGGCATAGAGCACATAGACGACATAGGCCCCGGCCATGAAGAACTCGCCATGGGCGAAATTCGCCATCTTCATCACGCCGAAGGAGAGGGCGAGGCCGACCGCGACCAGCGCGTAGATCGAGCTGGAGATCACCGCATTGGCGAATGTCTGCACGAAGGTCGCAAGATCCATCACGAGAACCGCTGGCTGGGGTGCCCGCGCGGGTTTCGGGATCCGTCGCGCGTCGTGAGACGGATCCCGGCCGGCATTGGCGAAGAGAGCGCTTTCGTCACGCCAGTATGATCGTCTATTGGCGCTGGTCCCACATCTGATTGCGGCGGCGGACCTCGGCGATGACCGCGTCCTTATGCGCGGCGAACCAGGTCTCGAAACGGGTCAGCGACTGGACCCGCTTGCAGTTGCAGTCGGCGCGGAACTCGTTGTTCGGCACCAGCGGCGAGATCATGTTCTTCTCGCCCCACATCTCCTCGCCCGTGACCGCGGTGGGGCCCTCGATGGTCGAGATCGTGTCGAGGCTGCGGAAGGCCGCCAGCACCTTGTCGGGGTCGACGCTGCCGGCTTTCTGGACGGATGCGAGATAGGCCTGCAGCATCGGCGTATAGAGCCAGTCGATGCCGTTCATCGGCCGCTTCAGGTCCTCGGGACCGCCGGCGCCGTAGCGGGCGTTCCATTTGGCCGCGAAGTCATGCTGCGCCGAGGGATCGCCCCACCAGGGATCGTCGAACAGGGGATAGGAGTCGATCGCCTTGACCTGCTGCAGCCAATCGGCGGGCACGCGCTGCAAGGCCTGCTCGGGCTCGATGTAGTTCGCCGCGACGATGCCCTTGAAGCCCTGCTGGTAGAGCTGTTCCATCAGCAGCGGAATGAAGTCGGGCCAGCTGATCGAGAGGCTGACGATATCCGGCTTGGTCGCGAGAATCGCCGTCACGACCGGCGCGAAGTCGGTGGTGTCGGGGGCATAGAACTCGTCATAGACGACATCGAATCCGACCGCCTTCGCGGCCCCCACCTCCCAGGCCTGTCCGACCAGCGAGGTCGCGTCCTGCTGCGAGACGACGGCGTAGCGTTTGGCTTGCGGATACATCTGGCTGATATAGGCCATGCGCATCATCTCGCCGCGCGGGAAATAGTCGGCGCCGGAGATGATGTAGGGGCGCTTCGGATTGATGTCCGCGGTCGCCTCCGGCGCGTAGAAGACCTTGTGCTCGGTCAGGAAGGGCAGCTGCGCATCGCCGGTCGAGCCGCCGACATCGAGGATGATCTTGACGTTATGTTCGAGCACCAGCTGGCGCGCGCCCTGCAGCGCCTTCGAGGGCGTGTATTCGTTGTCGAACTGATGGACGACGAGCTTGTAGCGCTTGCCGCCGACATCGAGCCCGCCCTCGGCATTGATTCTGTCGACCAGGAGATTGATGCCGGTGAGCCCCGGAAGGCCCCAGCCCGCCGCCGGTCCCGAAAGCGGTGCGTTGAAACCGATATCGAGCGTGTCTTCGGCCCTGGCGCCCATGGATGTCGCCATCGCCGTCGCCAATGCCAGGGCGCCAAAGAGCCACCCCCGCCCGGCCGTCAAATGCCTCAGCCCCGTCATCGCCGCCTCCCATGTTTGCCGGCTTGAAGAGCCGGCTTTCTTGCCGAGGCGCGCTTTGATCTGGCCTTACTGGTTGGCGTCGCGCCTTCGATTGCCGCGATGATACGAGGCATAATTAGGCATATGCAACAAATCTCTTTCCCATATGCCACATTATTGCATAATGGGTTGTGTCAAACATCATATAACAAATTGAAAAAATTATATTATTTCGATGTGGCCAGCGCGGCCGACTTGGGATTGCTAGTTGGCGAGGGTCCTCGTTTGTGGCATGGCTTTGGCGCGATGGGTCCGCGGCTAGCGGATCCGAATTGGAGTCCTCGATGTCAGTACGAAAAACCGAACGCCATAAGCGGCTGATCGCCGAGATCAGCACCAATCCGTCCATTATGATCCGCGATCTGGCCGAGACCTTGGGCGTATCGCGCGAGACGGTCCGGCGCGACTTTCAGGAGCTCAACCGCACCGGACGGCTGCATCGGCGCTATGGCGGCGGCGCCACCTTCACGCCGATCGGGTTCGAGACCAATCTCGAGGCCCGCTCGCAGCGGATGATCAAGGAACGCCAGCGCGTGGCCCTGCGCTCGGCCGATTTCATCAACGAGCACGAGGTCATCTTCATGTGCTCGGGCTCGACCACACTGCTGCTGGCCCAGGTGCTGCAGACCGTCGAGAAGAAGATCACCGTCATCACCAACAGTCTGCCGGGTTCCATTGCGCTCGCATCGAATCCGTCGATACGCACGATTCTGGCTCCCGGGCAAGTCGACTACAGCGAGGGCTTCGTCTGGGGTCACGACACGACCGAGTATCTGAAGAAGTTTCACGCCGACGCGGCTTTCGTCACGGTCGACGGCATCACGCCCGACGGCGCCATGGAAATCGATCCGCGCACCGCCTGGGTCATGCGCATCATGATCGCGCAATCGCGCCGGGTCGTGATGATGGTGGATCATTCCAAGTTCTATCAGGCGAGCCTGGAGAAATTCTGCGACATCAAGGATATCCACGTGATGATCGTGGACCGCGCGCCGGACGGCGAGCTGGGCGCGGCGTTGCGCCAGGCCGGCGTCATGATCGACGTCGCGCCCTAAGCGGATCGCGCCCTCTCCGCTTTCCGCTGCCGCCATTCTGAAGCCCGATTCCGACGGCCCTCGTGCTCGCGCCCGGGGCGAACCGCACACGCATTTTCTCCGGCCGGAACAAACCGTTGGCGCTCGCTTTGCGGCATTCGGGCTTAATTATGTTGCATACGACAATAAAAACAGTGTCATATGCCACATATTGTCCGGCAAGTGCCAAGGACGAGGCCCGACGAGGTCCCGTTCACCACGCCCGTCTCAAGGGCGGCGGTCGCCGGATCCAGGTGGGAGGCGTGAATGACGGCGGCACTGCCAACACAGGCTCAGGTGGTCATCATCGGCGGCGGCGTGATCGGCTGCTCGATCGCCTACCATCTGGCGCAGACGGGCTGCCGCGACGTGGTGCTGGTGGAACGCCATCGGCTCACCTCGGGCTCGACCTGGCATGCGGCCGGCGGCATCGGACAGCTGCGCCAGAACGCCAACGTCACGAGGCTGCTGCGCGAATCCGTGAAGCTCTATGAGCGGCTCGAGGCCGAGACCGGCCAGGCCACCGGCTGGGTGCGCAACGGCTCGCTGCGACTGGCATCGAGCCAGGAACGCCGCGCCGAGTACGAAGTCGCGGCCACCCGCGCGCGATCCTTCGGCATCCCCTTCGAGTTCGTCGGCCCCGACGAGATCAGGCGCATGGTCCCGACCATGACCGTGGACGACCTCGTCTGCGCCGCCTTCGTCGCCGACGACGGGATCGGCAACCCCTCCGACATCGCGCTGGCCCTGGCCAAGGGTGCCCGCATGAAAGGCGCCCGCATCTTCGAGCATACCAAGGTGACCGGGATCACGCTCGAGCATGGGCGCGTCGCCGCCGTCGTTACCGACCAGGGCGCCATCCGCTGCGAGACCCTGGTCAATTGCGGGGGCATCTGGGCGCGCGAGATCGGCCGGCTCGCCGGCGTCAACGTGCCGCTGCAGCCCTCGCATCACCAATATTTCGTGACCGAGCGCATCGAGGGCCTGAAGAAGAATTTTCCGACCATCCGCGACACGGACAACAATCTCTATTTCAAGGAGGAGGTCGGCGGCCTCATCGTCGGTCAATATGAGTTCGACCCGATCCCCTATCTCGAGGACCCGATTCCAGAGGGACATGAGTTCAAGCTCATGCCCGAGAACATCGCCCAGTTCGAACCGAGACTCCCTGCCGCCGCCTATCGCTTTCCTTCGCTGGAGAAGGCCGGCATCAAGCGCTGGTTCAACGGGATCGAATCCTTCACCGAGGACGGCATGTTCATCCTGGGCGAAGCGCCCGAGGTCGACCGCTTCTTCGTGGCGGCCGGCTTCAACGCCTTCGGTATCGCGTCGGCGGGCGGTGCCGGCATGGCCATGGCCCATTGGATCCTTCATGGCGAGCCGCCCTTCGATCTCTGGCCCGCCGACATCCGCCGCTTCGGAGCCTTCCACCGCTCGAAGCAGCAGATCCTGGTCCGCGGCCTCGAAGGCCAGGCACATCATTTCGCCATGCTTTGGCCCCATCTCGAGTTCCAGGCCGGCCGGCCGTTGCGGCGCAGCGCCGTTCATCACCTGCTCCAGGAGCAAGGCGCCTGCTTCGGCGCCAAGTTCGGCTGGGAGCGGGCCAACTGGTTTGCGCCCAAGGGCGTCGAGCCGCGCGACATCTACACCTTCGACCGCCCCAACTGGTTTCCCCATGTCGCGGCCGAGCATCGTGCCTGTCGCGAGACGGTCGCCCTCTTCGATCAGAGTCCCTTCGCGAAATACCATCTGTCGGGCCGCGATGCGGCCTCGGCTCTGGACCGGCTCTGTGCGGCGCGTCTGAAGCCGGCCGCGGGATCGGTGACCTACACGCAAGTCCTCAATCGCCGTGGCGGAATCGAGGCCGACCTGACCGTGACACGCCGTCGGGACGGCTCCTTCTTCATCGTGACCGGGACCGGCTTCGCCACGCGCGATTTCGTGACCCTGAGAAACGGGCTCGCCGGCGCCGATGCGCATCTGATGGACGTGACCTCGGCCTATGGCTGCCTTTCGCTCATGGGCCCCAAGGCGCGCAACGTGCTGGCGCAGGTTGCCGAGGAAGACATTTCCGATGCCGCCTTCCCCTACGGGACCGCGCAGGATCTCTTTCTCGACGGCGCGCCGGTGCTGGCCTTGCGCGTCGGCTTTGCCGGCGAGCTGGGCTGGGAGCTCTATGTCCCGTGCGAATATATGGTGCGGGTCCATGACGCACTGGTCGCGGCCGGCGCCGCGCACGGGCTTCGCCATGGCGGCTATCGCGCGCTCGATTCGCTGCGCATGGAAAAGGCCCGCCGGGTCTGGGCGGCGGAGATCAACCCGGACTACACGCCCTTCGAGGCCGGCCTCGGCTTCGCGGTCGATCTGGAGAAGCCCGACTTCGTCGGCCGGGATGCCCTGCTGCGCCAGCGCGAGACCGGCGTCACCCGGCGGCTGGTCGCTTTCGTGGTCGAGGACCCGGACACGCTCCTCTATGGCCGCGAGACCATCTATCGCGACGGCGAGCGCGTCGGCTGGCTTGCTTCCGGCGGCTTCGGCTTCACCCTCGATCGCGCCATCGGGCTCGGCTATGTCAACACGCAAGGGATCTCCAGCGCGGCCCAGCTGGCGGAGGGCCGGTACGAGCTCGAGGTGCGAACGCACCGGGTGGCGGCCAAGCCGCATTTGAAATCGCCCTACGATCCGGACAACATCCGCATACGCGGCTAGGAACCCAGGCCCGCGCTGACGGGGAGGACGACGTCATGGCACAAAGACTGGCAGGCAAACGCGCGCTCGTGACCGGTGCCGCCAGCGGCATGGGCCGGGCCATGGCGGAGACTTTCGCCCGCGAAGGAGCCATCGTCGCCGTTCATGCCCGCAGCCATGAGCGCGCCCGCGATACCGTGGCTTCCATCACCCAAGCCGGCGGCAAGGCCTTCGCCGTGGCGGCCGACCTGGCCGTCAGCGCGGAGATCAAGGCCATGTGTGCCGACGCCATCACGGGCCTCGGCGGGCTCGACATCCTCGTCAACAATGCCGGTGTCGTCGACTCCGCCAAGGTCACCGAGATGTCGGAAGAGATGTGGGATTGGACCATGGCGGTCAATCTCAAGGCGCCGTTCCTGGTCTCGAAGTTCACGCTCCCGGCCATGCTCGCCGCCGGCCAGGGCGGTTCCGTCATCTTCAACGCATCGACCAACGGCAAAACCGCGGATGCGGAATGGACCGCCTATAACAGCTCGAAGCATGGCGTCATCGGCTTCATGCGCTGTCTCGCGGCGGAGGTCGGCAAGGCCCAGATCCGCGTGAATGCGATCTGCCCCGGTTGGATCGAGACGCCGCTGGCCCATGACATCCTCGGCAAGATCGCGAAGGAGTCCGGGCAGGAAACGGACCGGTATTATGACAGCACGATGAAAACCAACATGATGGGTGCTCTGCTGCCAGCAAGCTCTGCGGCCGATCTCGCGCTCTTCCTCGCCAGCGACGAAGGCCGCTACATCACCGGCCAGGCGATCAATCTCTGCGCCGGCCTCTGTACCTGGTAGGAGTCGCGGCTGTCGCCGGAACCCCGGCTCTCCACATTTCAGGCACCAAGCCACCATGAACTTCATCCATGACCGCTTCGCCTCGAAGCGGGATGCCGCCGAGAAATCGGCGCGCTATTGGAATCCGGCCAAGACGCAGTTCTGGCAGGAAGTCGGGATCGACTTCATCATCGACCGCCGCAAAGGCTATTTCCTCTACGACTATTCGGGAAAGCGCCTGATCGATCTCCATCTCAATGGCGGCAATTTCAATCTGGGGCATCTCAATGTCGAACTGGTCGCGACCCTCAAGGAGGGGCTCGATCATTTCGACATGGGCAATCATCATTTCCCGAGCCTCTGCCGCACGGCGCTGGCGGAAGCGCTCCATGAGGCGAGCCCGGACTCCCTGATCTATACGGTCTATGGCGCCAGCGGCAGCGAGGCGTCCGACATCGCGATCAAGAGCGCCCGCTACGCGACCCGGCGGCGCAAGATCGTCTCAGCCTTCAAGTCCTATCACGGCAGCACCGGCCTCTCGGTCTGTGCCGGCGACGAGCGCTTCACCGAACGCTTCCTGATCGCGCGGCCCGAGGAATTCGTCAACGTCCCCTTCAACGACCTGGGCGCGATGGAAAAGGCTCTGGCGGGCGGCGACGTGGCCGCCGTCATCCTCGAGACCATTCCCGCGACCTATGGCTTCCTCATGCCCCAGGACGGCTATCTGCCGGGCGTGAAGGCGCTCTGCGAGCGCCACGGCGCGCTCTATATCGCCGACGAGGTCCAGGCCGGCATGATGCGCACGGGCGAGATGTGGGCGGCGGTCAAGTATGGCGTGGTGCCCGACATCATCGTTGTCGCCAAGGGCATCGGCGGCGGCATCTTTCCGCTCGGCTGCGCGATCATGAACGAGCGCGCCGGCGGGTGGCTCAAGGAGGACGGCTTCGCCCATATCTCGACCGGCGGCGGCTCCGAGATCGCCTGCGTGGTCGCGCTCAAGGTGCTCGAAATCACCCAGCGGCCCGAGGTGCGCGCGAACATCCAGGCGCGCGCCGCGCAGTTCCGTGCCGGGCTCGACGCCATCCGCGCGCGCCATCCGGATTTCTTCCTGGGCATCCGCCAGAACGGCCTGATCTTCGGCCTGGAGTTCCCGAGGCCCAAGGGCGCCAATCCGGTGATGCGCGCGGCCTATCGCAACGGCGTCTGGGCGATCTTCTCGACCTTCGATCCGAGCGTGTTGCAGTTCAAGCCGGGACTGCTGGTCGACGCGGCGCTGGCGGAGGAGGTCCTCGCGATCATGGATCGGTCGATCGCCGAGGCGCATGCAGGGGTCAAGAGCGGCCGGGAGACGGTCGAAGGCTGAGGGGCGCCCCCTAGGCCGCAGCCATCTGTTTGGCGCCTCTACCCACGAAGAGCGCCATTCCCGCTGCGACCAGTCCCGTGGCGCCGGCGATCACGAAGGCCTCGAGATAGCGCCCCTCGACGGTGCGCATCATGCCGGCGAAGAAGGTGGCCGAGGCGGCGCCGATCTGATGCGCGGCCAGGATCCAGCCGAACATGACCGGCGCTTCCTGATCGCCGAAACATTCGTTGGTCAGGCGCAAGGTCGGCGGCACGGTCGCGATCCAGTCGAGGCCGTAGAAGATCGCGAAGATCGAGAGCCCGTAGAACGAGAAATCCGCATAGGGCAGATAGATCAGCGAAAGCCCGCGCAGGCCGTAATACATGAAGAGGAGCTTGCGCGGATCGAACCGGTCGGTGAGCCAGCCCGACGCCGTGGTGCCGATCAGATCGAACACGCCCATCACGGCGAGCAGACTCGCCGCCTGCACCTCCGGCATCCCATGGTCCGAGCAGAGCGAGATCATATGCGTGCCCACCAGCCCGTTGGTGGTGAAGCCGCAGACGAAGAAGGTGCCGGCCAGGAGCCAGAAATCCCGCCTCGCCAGGCCCCGGACCAGGCCGCCCACGGCCGCGCCGATCACATTCCGCTTCGGCGCTTCCAGGACGACATGGCCGGCGGGGGCGCCATAGGGCATGAGGCCGATATCCGCCGGCCGTTCCGGCAGGAGCCATGTCACCAGCGGGATCAGCAGCGCCATGCAGAGCGCAATCGTCAGCACGACATATTGCCAGCCTGCATATTCCGCGATCGCCGCCAGGCCCGGCAGGAAGATCAGGGTCCCGGTCGCGGTGCTGGCGGTGAGCAACCCCATCACCAGGCCGCGGTTGGTGACGAACCAGCGATTGACGATCGCGGCCCCCATCACGGCGGTGACGCAGCCGCTGCCGAGCCCCGAGAAGAAGCCCCAGCTCAGCACCAGCTGCCAGGGCTCGGTCATGAAATAGCTGGATCCGGTCGAGAGGCTCATCAGGACGAGCGCGCCGAGCAGCGTGCGCTTGATGCCGAAGCGCTGCATCACGGCTGCGGCGAACGGCCCGACCATGCCGTAGAGGAAGATGCCGGCCGCCGCCGAGCTGGAGACCGTCGCCCGGTTCCAGCCGAAGGCCTGCTCCAGCGGCACGAACAGCACGCCCGGGGTGGCGCGAAGCCCCGCGGTCGCCAGCAGCGACAGGAAGATGACGGCGACCACCACGAAGGCGTAGCGGGGCGCGAAGGGGCGGGCGATGGCTATTGTCATGTTACCGACCGGTACGTTAGAATAGCCTTATAGGTACCGCTCGGTAACATCGTCAAGAAGTTTTCACCGGAATGGCGAAAAAGCCTGCCAAAGCCGCTGCCGCCGCCAAGGATGTTCCCGACGCGCCGCTGCGCGCCGTCGACCGGATCCGGCGCAGCGCGCGCGATCTCTTCTATCGCGAAGGCATCCGCGCGGTCGGGGTCGAGGAGATCGTGACCCAGGCGGGCGTCACCAAGCCCAGCCTCTATCGCAGCTTCCCGTCCAAGGACGAGCTCGCCGCCGACTATCTGCGCGGCTACGAGGCCGAGTTCTGGGCGCGCTTCGACGCGGCCGTGGCGGCCCATCCAGGCAATCCCCGCGCGCAGATCCTGGATTATCTGACCCGCCTCGCGAGCCGCGCGGTCATGTCCGGCTATCGCGGCTGCGGCCTCACCAACGCGGCGATCGAATATCCCGACCCGACCCATCCCGCGCGCACCGTCTCCGATCCGCATAAGCGCGCATTGCGCAAGCGCCTGAAAGCCATGGCCACGGAAATGGGCGCCGCCCGTCCGGGCATCCTCGCGGACGGGCTGCTGCTGCTCATCGAGGGCACCTTCGCCTCGAGCCAGATCTTCGGGCCCGGGGGACCGGGCGGCTCGGTCGCCGCGGCGGCCGAGGCGCTGATAGAGGCCAGCCTGAAGAAAACCCGCTAGACTGCGCACCGGACGCGCCGGGCAAACGGTCGGGCGCCGGGCATGTCAGGGGGCGGGCCCGCCGATGTTCAGCTTACGAACCCACGCGATCATCAGCGGCGCGCTCTTCGCCGCCATGATCCTCTTCGCCATCGGCGGCAACATCGTCACCGGCGGCCGGCCGCTGAAAGACCCGACCCTCATGCTGGGGGCGAAGGTCCTGATCTTCGGCCTGTTCCTCGCCTTCGGCTTCTCGCTCATCCCGCTGATGCTCAAGATCTTCCTGGCGGGCCAGGTGGCGATCGGCAATGGCGAGGTCGGCATCGTCAAGACGCTCGCCGCGCATCAGGCGGCGGCCGTCTGGGTGATCTGGGGCCTCTTCATCGCCGGCATGGCGCTCGCGATCCCCGCCGCGATCAACGACAATTTCTTCGGGCCCGAGGCGGCGCAGTCCCTTCGCAGCCTGTTTCGCGGCGGCTCGAAAGGCCTCCTCGTCGCCCAGCCCAACATGACGCCCGACGAGATCGGCCGGCAATCGACGCTGGTGTTGAATCAGCTCAAGAACCCGTCCGGCCCCGGCGTCCCGATCGCCGACGGCGTGGTGTTCGATTTCCAGATTCCCGGCAGCGCCATCGTCTTCAAGGGCTGCCGCTATTACTATATGAGCTTCTTCACCCACGACCCGACCCGTATCGAGGCGATCTCGATCGGCATCTCGCCCGACAAGATGAGCGTCGAAGCGGCCGATGCCGCCGATGCCGATCTGCGCGCGCGATTGAAGGCGGATGGCTGGCTGGCCGGCCACGAAGTCTACAAGACCGAGGAAGACCGGCAGCTCCATGGCGGGGCGACGCAAGGACCCGAGGGCGACATGTGGCGCAAGGGCGACACCGTGCTGAACATCATGCGAAAGCGGATGGACGATCCGGTCGCCGGCGAGGATCCGGCCACGGCCGGCGAGTGGATCCAGTATGTCGATCTCTGGGCCTACCAGACCTATCCCTATATCGAGCGCTATGAATTCGCGCCGCCCTCACCGTAACCCGCCGGTCGAAGCCATGCGTCTGAATCAGGTTGCGATGTTGTTTCTCGGGCTGGCGCTCGTCTGCGGCGTCGGAAGGGCCCGCGCCGCGTCCTTCACCCTCGCCGGCGATGCCGTCGCGTTCGAGCCGCCCTCCGGTTACTGCCTCCTCGACCCGAACGAGGACGGTTTCAGGACGATGTTCGATCGATCGGCGCGGATGCAGCAGAAAAGCGGCAACCAGCTTCTGGCTTTCTTCATGGTGTGCGACGAGCTCTCCCAGATCCGGCATGGGCAAGCCTTCGCGCCGTTGCATTACGGCATGCTGGTCGCGGTCCTGCAGGGCGGCACGGTAAAGCCTGTCGCCAACGCCACGCGGTTCGACTTGATCGAAAGCATGCGCGGCACTCTCAAGAGCGATCAGATGAACGACGTCATGTCGAGCGCCGACGACGTGCTGAAGCAGGAAGGCGTCGTCGGTACGCATCTGAGCAAACCCGCCTTCGCGGATATGGACAGTTTTGCCATTTACAGCAGCTCCGTCATCGATTTCGGCGAGGATTCATCGACGAGCACGACCGGGGTCTATGCGATCACGCTGGTGAGGCACTTTGTTCTGGCAACCCATATGTATGCGCCGACTTCGGACCTGGGGGTCAAGGAAGCGTTGCTGGAGGCCCAGCACGCACTCCTCGCCGATTTCGTCGGACGGAACGAGTCCCCGGAAGAGCAGACGCGGCAGATGCGGACCGGTCGAGCCTTTCTCGGCATCGACTGGGGACATGTCCTTGTCAAAGCTGCCATCGGGGCTATGGCCGGCGGCCTCATCGCCCTGGCTCGCACCTTGATCCGTCGCCGCCGCGCGAAAGCCAGCTAGGCCGCAGTTGCGCCGCCCCCGTCGAAGGGTCCATTGTCTCCGCCATCCAACAATCCCTCAGAAACTTAACAACATGAACGGCCAGCAATCATGACGATCTCGATGTATCAGGCATCCGTGCCTGTCCTCTTGCATACGCTCGACGCCGTGTCCGCCTTCCTCAAAAAGGCGGCGGCGCATGCGGAGCTGCGCAAGATCGACCCCGCCGTGCTCCTCGGCATGCGGCTCTATCCCGACATGTTCCCGCTGACGCGCCAGGTCCAGCTCACCGCCGACTTCGCCAAGGGTACCGCGGCGCGGCTGGCCGGCGTCGAGAATCCGAAGTTCGCCGATGAGGAAACCACCTTCGACGCGCTGCAGCAGCGCATCGCCAAGACCGTCACCTTCGTCAAGAGCTTCAAGCCGGCGCAGATCGACGGCTCCGAGGCCCGCGAGATCACGATCCCGATCGGCGGCCAGCCGCAGACCTTCAAGGGCCAGCCCTACCTGCTTCATTTCGCCCTGCCGAATTTCTTTTTCCATGCCGCCACCGCCTACGACATCCTTCGCCATGCCGGCGTGGAGTTGGGTAAGCGCGACTTCATCGGCGGCTTCAAGACGGAATGAGCGCGGGAGCAACCCTGAGTCCGGAATGAAAGAGGCCCCTCGCCGACAGCGAGGGGCCTCTTCTTACAGGGGTCGAAACGCGATCTTGACTACTGCGATTTGGTCATGTCCATCGGCGCCACTTCGCCGCGCAGGCCCGCATGGCCGGCGCCGGTCTTTCCCTTCCACGAAACCTTCGTCCCGTCGATATCGACCTTGTAGCAGTCATGCGCCAGATTGCTCGGCGCCTTCCATTTGATGCAGACGTCGCCGTCGGGATCGATGGTCCAATTGCCCTTGTCGACGCGACCGCTCGCGTCCTGGTAGCTGACATTGCCGCCCGGCAGGAAATAGATGTTGTACTTCACGCCCATCTGGCTCGTGCCCGACAGCGTGTTGCCCTGCATCACGGAGATGAAATTGTCGCCGACCAACGGTTCGGCGCGGACCTGCGTCGCCAGCAGGACCGCGGCGACGGCCATGGTTGAGAAGATTGTCAGGTTCTTCATGGAATGCCCCTCGGATGCCCCTTGTCAGTTTCCCTCGTCAGACACACCCGTACGATCCTTCAAGGACGCCAGGCGCTGCGATCGGGTCCTCTGATCCACCGGCCCAATCCTGGCCCGCACTCTGAAAAATGGGGCGGAAACCGCGGACGCCAAGCTGTCCGTCCCCAAAGGCCGCCGGCCCCCGCGCCCCCGAAGGGTGAGCCAGCGATCTCAAGAAGTTATACGCCAGGAGGGAGGCGTTCCCGTCAGGAAAAGCGATCGGGGTCCGGACCGATGCGGCCATTGGCATCCAGCTTGTCGATCTGGGCGAGGTCCGCAGGCTCGAGCTTGAAGTCGAACAGCGCGAAGTTCTCGCGGATGCGCGCGTCATGCGTCGATTTGGGGATCGCAATCAGCTGATTGTCGAGATGCCAGCGCAGGATCACCTGGGCCGTGCTCTTGGTGTATTTCTTGGCGATCGCCGCCAGCACCGGATCGTCGAGCAGCTTGCCCTGGCCCAGCGGACTCCAGGATTCGGTCCTGATCCCATGCGTGGCATGGAAGTCGCGCATCGGCTTCTGCTGCAGGCGCGGATGAAGCTCGATCTGGTTGACGGCCGGGACGACGCCGGTCGCGTCGATGATCCGGGTCAGATGCGCCGCCGTGAAGTTCGAGACGCCGATCGAGCGGGCGAGACCCTGCTGTTGCAGCGCCACCAGCGCCCGCCAGCTGTCGACGAAGCGGTCCTGCATGGGCGCCGGCCAATGGATCAGATAGAGATCGACATAGTCGAGCTTCAGCTTCTTCAGGCTTTCGGCCAGGGCCCTGGCGGGCTCGTCCTTGCCCTGGCGGTCGTTCCAGAGCTTGGTGGTAATGAAGAGGTCGGAGCGCGCGACGCCCGCGGCCTTGATGCCCCGGCCGACACCTTCCTCGTTGCCATAGATGGCGGCGGTATCGATCGAGCGGTATCCGCTGGCGATGGCGGTCTTGACGGCGCCGGCGGCCTGATCGTCCGGGACCTGCCAGACGCCGAAGCCGAGTTGCGGCATGGCGGCGCCGTCGTTGAGTTTGATAGGCGGTACGTTCGTCATGATGAATGGCCTTCGAAAGATGACATGAATGGGTTCCCCGTTTTGATATAGGGCGTCGGCCCGTCCGATCTTCAAGCGGGTGGCGCTGACCTGCGTCGAAGCGGCCGACGCGAGCTTTCGATCTGTTCAGACTGCCAGCCGCATAAATGTTGATATTCTGCCCCGCCATACCCTTATTGGGGGGCTGCGGCGCCATTTTCCCGGCCCCTTCGGCCTGCCTTGGAAGTCCCTGAATCCGCATGCTTTAGGAACCGCCCGGCCTTGACCGTTGCCTTGCGTCTGAACCGGTCCCATCTGTTTCACCCGGCGGTCGCCAGCTGGTTCGACCGCCGCTTCGGCGCGCCCACACCGGCGCAGGCCCAGGCCTGGCCGGACATCCAGGCTGGCCATCACAGCTTGATCGCCGCGCCCACGGGGTCCGGCAAGACCCTGGCGGCCTTCCTCGCCGCGATCGATTCCCTGGTGCGGCAGGGGGTGCAGAGCCCGCTCCCGGACGAGACGCAGGTCGTCTATGTCTCGCCCCTCAAGGCCCTGTCGAACGACATCCAGCGCAATCTGGAAGAGCCGCTGGCCGGCATCCGCGAGGCGCTGAAGGCCCAGGGCCTGCCGGATGTCGATATCCGCGCCTGGGTGCGCACCGGCGACACCCCCTCCGCCGAGCGCGACCGGATGCGCCGCCGACCGCCCCATATCGTCGTGACCACTCCGGAATCGCTCTACATCCTGCTGGGCTCGGAGTCCGGCCGCCGGATGCTGGCGACGACGCGGACCGTGATCGTGGACGAGATCCATGCGCTGGCACCCAATAAGCGCGGCGCCCATCTGGCGCTGTCGCTGGAGCGGCTCGAGGCGCTGTGCGGCCGCCCCCTGCTGCGGATCGGCCTGTCGGCCACGCAGAAGCCGATCGAGGCGGTGGCGCATTTTCTGGTCGGCGCGGACCCGAAGCAGTTCTCGGCCTGCCAGATCGTCGATGCCGGCCATGTCCGCGCCCGCGATCTCGCGCTGGAAGTCCCCTCTTCGCCGCTCGAAGCCGTCATGTCGGCGGAGGTCTGGACCCAGCTCTATGACCGGCTGGCCGAGCTCGCCCGCGAGCACCGCACCACGCTGGTGTTCGTCAATACGCGCCGGATGGCCGAGCGCGTCGCCCGGCAGCTGTCCGAGCGCCTCGGCGAAGATCTGGTCACCGCGCATCACGGCAGCATGGCACGGGAGCTGCGGCTCGATGCCGAGCAGCGGCTCAAGCGCGGGGCCTTGAAGATGCTGGTCGCGACGGCGTCGCTCGAGCTCGGCATCGATATCGGCGATGTCGACCTGGTCTGCCAGCTGGGATCCCCGCGCTCGATCGCGAGCTTCCTGCAGCGGATCGGGCGGTCGGGACATGCGGTCGGCGGCACGCCTAAGGGCCGGCTGTTTCCGCTCTCGCGCGACGAGTTGGTCGAATGCGCGGCCCTCCTCGACAGCGTTCGCCGTGGCGAGCTCGACAAGCTGACGATTCCCGAACAACCGCTCGACGTGCTCGCCCAGCAGATCGCGGCCGAGGTCGCGGCGCAGGAATGGAACGAGGACGAGCTGCTGGCGAAGTTTCGCCGCGCCTGGCCCTACCGCGCCCTGACGCGCGACACCTTCATCGAGATCGTGCGCATGCTGGCCGAAGGCTTCAGCACACGCCGCGGCCGTGGCGGCGCGTTGCTGCATCACGATGCCGTCAATCACATGTTGCGGGGCCGGCGGGGCGCGCGCCTGACGGCGCTGACCTCCGGCGGCACCATCCCCGACACGGCCGACTACCAGGTTCTCCTCGAGCCCGAGAATCAGACGATCGGCACCGTGAACGAGGATTTCGCGGTCGAGAGCATGGCCGGCGACATCTTCCAGCTCGGCAACAACGCCTATCGCATCATGCGGGTCGAGCGCGGCATGGTGCGTGTGGAAGACGCGCATGGCATGGCGCCGACGATTCCCTTCTGGCTGGGCGAAGCGCCGGGCCGCAGCGATGAGCTGTCGCAGTCGGTCTCGCGGCTGCGGGAGGCCGTCGCCGCACGGCTGCAGGCCGGCCGGAACGACGAGACCATCGCCCACTGGCTCGGGACCGAGGTCGGTATCGCCGCGCCGGCGGCGGAACAGATCGCCGAATATCTCGCGGCCTCTCATGCGGCGCTGGGCTGCCTGCCGACCCAGGAGACGATCGTGCTGGAGCGCTTCTTCGACGAAGCCGGCGGCATGCAGCTCGTCATCCATTCCCCCTTTGGCAGCCGCCTCAACCGGGCCTGGGGCCTGGCCTTGCGCAAGCGCTTCTGCCGCAAGTTCAATTTCGAGCTCCAGGCGGCGGCGACCGAGGACAATATCGTGCTGTCGCTCACCACGGCCCACAGCTTCGAGTTGGGCGACGCAGCGCATTACCTGAATTCGGCCAGCGTGCGGACCGTGCTGATCGCGGCCCTGCTCGACGCGCCGATGTTCGCCACGCGCTGGCGCTGGGTGGCGGGCACCGCCCTGGCGCTGCCGCGCCAGCGCGGCGGCAAGAAGGTCCCGCCCCAGCTCGCGCGCATGGCGGCGGAAGACCTGATCGTCTCCGTATTTCCCGACCAGCTCGCCTGCGCCGAGAATCTCACCGGAGAACGCGAGATCCCCGATCACCCGCTGGTGACCCAGACCCTCGCGGATTGCCTCAACGAGGCCATGGACATTCAGGGGCTGGAACGGCTGTTGGCGCGGCTGGAGGCGGGCGAGATTCGCGTGGTCGCCTGCGACCTGACCCAGCCTTCGCCGCTGGCCCTCGAGGTGCTGGCGGCGAAACCCTATGCCTATCTCGACGATGCGCCGCTCGAGGAGCGCCGCACCCAGGCGGTGATGAGCCGGCGCTGGCTGGCGCCCGAGGCCGCGTCGGACCTCGGCCGGCTGGATCCCGAAGCGATCGATCGCGTGCGAGCCGAGGCCTGGCCCGATCCGGCGAACGCCGACGAGCTGCATGATGCGCTGGTCTGGCTGGGATTCCTGAGTGCCGATGAGGCGTCCCATTGGCGGGACTGGCTGGCAGCGCTCGCCCGGCAGAACCGCGTGACCCGGCTGCGCGGGCCGGGCATGGACATCTGGGTGGCCGCCGAAAGGCTGGCCCAGTTCCAGGCGCTGTGGCGCCAGGCGCGGCAGGAACCCGCAATCGCCGTGCCCGCCGGCTATGAAGGAGACGGGTCCGCCGATACCGCGCTGGTCGAGATCCTGCGCGGACGGCTCGAAGGCCAGGGGCCGGTCACGCCCGGCGCGCTCGCGACGCCGCTGGGCCTGGAGCCCGACGAGATCGCCGTGGCCCTGGTCGCGCTGGAGAGCGAAGGCTTCGCCATGCGCGGGCGGTTCTCGCCCGGCACCAATGCCGACGAATGGTGTGCGCGGCGGCTCCTCGCCCGCATCCATCACTACACCATCAAGCGCCTGCGCGCCGAGATCGAGCCGGTGGCCGCGCGCGATTTCATGCGCTTCCTGTTCGCCTGGCAGCATGTGACGGCGGATGCGCAGATGGAAGGCCCGGAGGCGGTCGCCGCGACGGTCGCGCAGCTCGAAGGCTTCGAAGCGCCGGCGGGCGCCTGGGAGACCGAGATTCTCCCTGCACGCGTCAGCGACTATGAACCGGCCTGGCTCGATGACGAATGCCTGGCGGGCCGCGTGGCCTGGGCGCGGCTGAAACCGCGCAACGCCCGACCGAACGGGGCGGAGCGCGGCGTGAGCCCGGTGCGCACCACGCCGATCACCCTGCTCGCCCGTCGCCATGCGCCGTTCTGGCAGACCTTGTCGACCGACAGCGACGCCACCGCGCAGCCGCCGAGCGGCCGGGCTCAAGCGGTCGTCTATTTCATTCGCGAGCATGGCGCCTCCTTCTTCGACGAAGTGGTCGCCGGCACCGGGCTGTTGCGCCCGCAGGCCGAGGAAGCGCTGGCCGAGCTGGTGGCGCTGGGCCTGGTGGCGTCGGACAGTTTCGGCGGATTGCGCGCGCTGCTCGTGCCCTCCGACCGGCGCAAGCCGGGTCCCAACGGACGCCGCCGGCGCCGCAGCATCGATCACGGCATGGAAGATGCGGGGCGCTGGGCGCTCGCGCGGCGCGGCAAGACGGATGCGAACGGACAGACGGTCAGCGCCGAGGCCGTCGAGCATGCCGCGCGCAGCCTGCTGCAGCGCTATGGCGTCGTGTTCTGGCGGGCGCTGGAGCGCGAGGCTGACTGGCTGCCGCCCTGGCGCGAGCTGCTGCGCGTCTATCGGCGGCTCGAGGCCCGGGGCGAGATTCGCGGCGGCCGGTTCGTCGCCGGCTTCTCCGGCGAGCAGTTCGCGCTGCCCGAGGCGATCGGTCTCCTGCGCGAGATCAGGCGCAAGGAGGCTGCGGGCGACTGGGTCTCCTTGTCGGGCGCCGACCCGCTGAACCTCGCTGGCATCCTGACGCCGGGACCGAAGCTGGCGGCTCTGACCGGCAACCGCCTGCTCTATCGGGACGGTGTTCCGATTGCGTCGCTGGCCGGCGGCGAAACGCGTTTCTACGAAACCCTGGACCCGGCGACCGAATGGCAGGCGCGCAAGGCGCTGCTGCGCGGAACCGTGCCGGCGACGGACGAACTCCCGGTTCACTGAGCCGCAGAGTGCCCACCGGCCCTCAGGCAGGAGCGGCGAAGCTCCCGGGGCTTTTCGCCGTCGCATGCCATTCCGGCTTGCGCTCCTTGCTCGCTTCCTTCAGCGCGCGGCGTACGCCCTCGGCGTTCAGGTCGGTGCAGTAGACCGGCGTGCCGGGTTGCTGGCGCCAGGACTCGTCCAGGCCGCCGGCATCGAGGCCGTCGAATCCGAGCTCTTCCACCAGACGCAGCACGACCGCCTTCGCGGCGGCGCTATCGCCCGAGACGGGCAGCGCGATGCGGCCCGGAGCGCCGGCCGGCCGCCCCAGCTCCAGCAGATGCTTGGCGTAGATATTGTTGAACGCCTTGACCACCTTCCGGCCGAGCTGCTGCTCCACCCATCGGCTTTCGAGCAGGCCCTTCTCGATGCCGTCGATGGCGCCGTCGCGCTGGCGCGGATAGTAATTCCCGGTATCCACGACGACGACATCCTCGGATACGCCCTTGAACAGATCGGCGGGGAGCTCCGGAATCCGTCCCTCCTGAATCGTGACGACGACCACGGCCCCGCTTCGCGCCGCCTGGCTGACGGTGACGGCGGTCGCGCCGGTCTCCTTCGCCAGTTTCGCCAGCGTCTCGGGCCCGCGCGAATTGGCGACGAAGACCTCATGACCCAGCGCCCTGAAGCGGCGCGTCAGGGTGCCGCCGATCTGGCCGGCCGCGATGATCCCAATTTTCACGATGTCCTCCTCTCGAGGTGAAGCCGAATGCGGCGTCTTCTCCCGCCGCGCAAGACAAGGCCGGAGCCCTGGTGAGGACAGCGCGGCCTCATCCCGACATGGTGATGCCCGTCGGCCGATGCATCATCCCTGTCTTGAACCTCATGATCGACCGGTCGCCCGGAACAACCGCGGGCCGGGTGGGGCCATTCTGTGCGGAGCCGCCCTCAACCGCTTCTTAAGCTTGTTCGTTCAGTCTCCAGGGACGGCGCCCTCCCGCTTTCCCGGCTGCCCCGGCAGCCCCTTGATATTGCTTGGATTGCGAGAAACCGCCGGATGTCGCCGAGCCCCTGTTGGGGCGATCCGCCAGGTACCGGCGCGAGGACAGGCAAGGCCATGCCGATCAAACTGATCGTCCAGATCCCCTGCTTCAATGAAGAAGCCACGCTGCCGCAGACCGTGGCCGATATTCCGCGCGCGATCGCGGGGGTCGATCGCATCGAGATCCTGATCATCGACGACGGCTCGAGCGACCGCACCGTCGAGGTCGCCGAGGCCCTGGGCGTCGACCACATCATCCGGCACAAGACCAACAAAGGGCTGGCGGCAAGCTTCCGCACCGGGCTCGACCGCTGCCTGTCCCTGGGCGCCGACATCGTCGTCAACACCGACGGCGACAATCAATATGCCGGCGCGGATATCGCGCGGCTGGTTCAGCCCATCCTCGAAGGCAAGGCCGACATCGTCGTGGGTGACCGCCAGACCTCGACCGCGGTTCATTTCTCGCCGGCGAAAAGGCTGCTTCAGTTCGTCGGCAGCTGGGTCGTGCGCAAGCTCTCCAGCACCGACATCCCCGACGCGGTCAGCGGCTTCCGTGCGATCTCGCGCGAGGCGGCGCTCAACCTCAACATCGTGTCCGCCTTCAGCTACACCACCGAGATGCTGATCCAGAGCGGCCGCAAGCGCATGGCCATCACCTCGGTGCCGGTCGGCACCAACCCCAAGACGCGCGAATCCCGGCTCTTCCGCAGCATCCCCAGCTTCGTGCGCAAATCCGCCACGACGATGCTGCGCATCTATTCGATGTATCAGCCGCTCAAGACCTTCTTCTTCCTGGGCCTGGTGCTGATCTTCGTCGGCTCCATCCCGGTGACGCGCTTCCTGATCGCCTATCTCGAGGGGCAGGGCGAGGGCAAGATCCAGTCGCTGGTCCTGGGCGGTGCCTTGCTGGTGATCGGCCTCACCACCTTCCTGATCGGCATGCTGGCCGACCTGATCAATTTCAACCGGCAGCTTCTCGAGATGACCCTGGAGAAGGTGCGCCGCCTCGAGCTGGCGCAGAGCGCCTCGGCGGCGAATGCGAAGAGCGTCGCCGACCGGGTCGCCGAGGTCGCGGTGAAGACCGCCCACTGGCGCGACGCCCCGGGCGTTTCGGCGGGGATCCCGACGAGGGCAGACCCCGCCGATCGCGCGCGGGTTTCGAGCGCAGGCGGGCGCCCGCACCGCTGACCTCTCCGGCGGCGGACGGTCGACGCCGCCTCCAGAATCCCGGAATCATTTGGCTCGAGGGCGCCGCCGCGACGGCGCGCCTGTCATAAAAGCCTATGATCTTGATATTTGCCTGCCGCCAACCGCCGAGATATCCTCGACCCCGCGCTGAAGTGGCGATGGGACCCAATCATGTCGCCCGCCGGCGTCACAGGAAGAATGGCTCAAGGGGATCGTCGGCTCGCCGACGATCGGCGCAGTGCCGGAAGCGGCGGCGCCGGACGCAGGACGATCGGGATCCCTCGGATAAACGGGGACGGCGTCGGAACTTCGGTTCCCGCATCCCGCCCCCCGACCGACCCGGTGCGGATGCCCGCGCCGGACCCAGCGCCGTCATCTCCGCTTTCTTGACGACCCCGATATCGCCCGCCGTTCGCCTCTCGGGAAAGATTGAATAGACATTCAAATGGAGTAGCGGGACCTTGCAGGCCGATCTGCGCCACACGGAACTGTTCAAGCGCATCCAGAAGGCGGACGCCGACTGGCTGCAGCTGGGGGCCCACCAGACGCCGGACCTCTACGACATCGCGCTCTCGCCCGACGGCCGTACCCTCGCCGGCAGCGGCGTGTTCGCCGAGGCCCTCGAGGGCACGCTCCCCCAGCGCATCTGTCTGGTCGATACCGCGAGCGGCGAACTCAAGGTGGTGTCCTCGGGTCCCTCGACCGACCTCGCGCCCAAATGGTCGCCCGATGGCCGCCGCCTGGCCTATCTCTCCGACCGCGACGAGCCCGGCATCGCCCAGCTCTGCCTGCTGGACATCGCCTCGAAGGCCGAGACGCGCGTCACCGTGAAGGGCCTCTGGCTCGAATATGCGCATTGGTCGCCCGACGGCCGGTCGATTCTGCTGGGTGCGGCCGAACGCGGCGTCGACCTCTCGGGCTTCCAGGGCGGCTACACCTTCCAGACCTCCGATCCCTCCCTGCCCGACTGGACGCCGCAGGTCGATATCGGCGTCGATGACAGCCAGTGGCGCAGCCTCTGGATCTACGACGTCGCCAGCGCCGCCCTGCGCCGCCTGACCGCGAACGGCCTCAATCCCTGGGAGGCCTGCTGGGCCGGCGACAAGGCCATTGCCTGCATCGCTTCCGACAATCCGCACGAGAACGACTGGTACAAGGCGAGCGTCCGGCTGATCGACCTCGCCAGCGGCAAGGCGCGGACCGTCTATACGCCGAAGGACCAGATCGGCTGGCTCTCGGCTTCGCCCAGCGGCAGGCAGCTGGCACTCGTCGCCTCCTTCAGCAGCGATCGCCAGTCGACGACCGGCGATCTCATGATCGTCTCGCTCCAGGACGGCTCGGCCCGGCGCGCGGACACCAACGGCGCCGACATCACTTTCACCGCCTGGCAGAGCGAGACCGACATCCTCATCGCCGGTATTCGCTCGCTCGAGACCGTGCTGGCGCTGTGCGACGCCCGCACGGCGCGCTCGCGCGAGCTCTGGACCGGGACCGAGACCACGTTGGGCGGCGAGCGCTTCTTTCCTTTCGTCAGTCCCGCCGCGGCGCCCGGCGACTGCGCCGTTACCATGGAAGGGTTCTTCACGCCGCAATCACTGGCCATGTTCCGCGGCGGCGAGATGAAGACCTTCAGGCGCCTGGGCCCCCCGGGCGCCGAGGCCAGCCTCGCGGCCCTCGGCCGCGCCGAGCCCTATCGCTGGAAGGCGAAAGACGGGCTCGAGATCCATGGCTGGCTGCTGCGCCCAACCAAGGGCAGCGGCCCGCGCGCCCTCATCGTCGATGTGCATGGCGGCCCGGTCTGGTCCTGGCGGCCCACCTGCGCCGGGCGAAGCTCGCTCTATGTCACGCTGCTGCAGGACGGCTATGCGATCTTCCAGCCCAACGTGCGGGGCAGCACCGGCCGCGGCCAGGAATTCGCGCGGCTGGTGGCGGGCGACATGGGCGGCGGCGACGCGCAGGACATTCTTTCCGGCCTCGACCAGCTGGTCGCCGACGGCATCGCCGATCCCAAGCGCCTCGGCGTCACCGGCGTCTCCTATGGCGGGATCATGGCGGCCTGGATCATCACGCAGGACACGCGCTTCGCGGCCTCGGTCGTCGTGTCGCCGGTCACCGACTATGTGAGCGAGCAGCTCACCAGCCATATCCGCGGCTTCTGCGAGAACTTCCTCCTGGACGACTACAAGAATCCGGGCGGCGAGTATTTCAAGCGCAGCGCCATCATGTTCGCCGACCGGGTCAAGACGCCGACGATGAATATCTGCGGCGCGCTCGATCGCAATTGTCCCGCGGTGCAGGCGATCGAGTTCCACCGGGCTCTGCTGCAGCATGGCGTCAAATCCACGCTGGTGCATTACCCGAAGGAAGGCCATTGGGTGCAGCACCATCCGGCGATCGCCGATTACGGCGCCCGCGTGGTGACCTGGTTCCAGGAGCATATGCCGGCCTGACGTGGGGCCGGCCGCGACCGACGTTCTTTGACGAAACCGGATGAAACCCGAGGGGAGCTTCACGATGGATCGTGGTGAATTGACGGCTCGACGGATCCTGACGTCATTGCGGGGCGGCCGGCTGTCCCGGCGCGAGGCCTTGGCGGCGCTCTCGACCGCGGGATTGTCGGCGACGACCTTGCGCCTCCTGGGCGGCTCGGCCTGGGCCGATTCGCCGCCCGACGCCGTCGGTCCCGGCGGCATCCCGCTCGCACGGCCCAACCGTCCGGTGAAGCTGCCGGTGTTCCAGAAGCCGATCGAGAGCGGCCTCAAGCCGGAGAAGGGCGGCACCTTCAACATCTTCAATTACGCCGACTATGTGGACAAGAAGCTGCTCGACGCCTTCGCCAAGAAGTACGACGTCAATGTCCAGGTGACGACCTTCGACAGCATGGACCAGGCGATCACCCGCCTCGCCACCAAGGCTGTCCGAAACATGGACGTGACCAATGTCATCAGCAACCGGATCGCGCAGGCCGTGGCCGGCAAGCTGGTCCAGCCGATCAACAAGGATTACATCCCGAATCTGCAGAAGAACTGCTGGCCGCAGTTCATGAGCCCGTTCTACGACGTCGATGCGCAATACACGATTCCCTACACGGTCTACACGACCGGCATCGGCTGGCGCAGCGACAAGGTCTCCGAGGACATCCCCAAGATGGAGAATCCCTGGTCCATCTTCTGGCAGTCCGAGAAATACAAGGGCTATGTCTCGATCCTCGACGATTCGCGCGAGGCGCTGGTGGCGGCGATGCTCTATCGCGGCGAGTACGACCTCAACACCGAGGATCCGAAGGTCATCGACAAGGCGCTCGAGGATCTGCTGGCCCTGACCTCGATCTGCAACGTCAAGGTCAACATCACCGGCTACCAGACGCTACCCGAGGGCAGCTGCTGGCTGGCCCACAACTGGTCCGGCAACGTGCTGAGCGCGGTCCTCGCCTTCATGCCCGAGGGCGGCGATCCCACCCAGATCCAGTATTGGGCGCCGCCTCCCGGCAAGGGCCCGATCCAGAACGACATGTGGGCGGTCTGCGCCGGTTCGAAGAAACCGGTCCTGGCGCATCTCTGGCTGAACTTCCTGCTCGACGAGGACAACGCCTATCACAACTTCGTCGATTACAACGGCTATCAGCCGCCCCAGAACTCGATCACGCCGGAGCGGCTGGTCGCCAGCAAGCTGATTCCCGAGAATCTCCACACGGCGATCATGACGGCGAAGGACCTGGGTCCCGACTCGCTGCAGGAGGCGGCCCTCACCAACGAGGGCCTCAAACTCTGGCAGTCGGCCTATGCCCGCTTCAATGGCGGCTGAGATCCAGCCGTAGCAGTCGACAGTCGATCACTCGACCAGCAAGAGCCCCGGCGCGGCCGCGTCGGGGCTTTTCGTTCGGCTTTCCGGAAGCGGCGCGACCAGAATGCCCCTCCGTTCGACGCCGGCTTGGCCTTCTTCGATCCGGCACTATATTCACAGGGTCCGCTTCGCCGGATCGTTGTCGAGCGTCCGCACCGCATGAACATCGCGTCATGTCGGACGTAGAGAATACATTTCCTGTGAGAGGCCATCGATGAGCGTCGCCACCACCCGCCTGGGCCGCACCGGCCTGACCGTCTCCCGCCTCGCGCTGGGCACCATGACCTTCGGGCTGCAGACCGAGGAGGATGTGGCCCGCGCCATCATGAGCAAGGCCGCCTCCGGCGGTATCAATTTCTTCGACACCGCCGATGTCTATCCGCTGGGCGGCGATCTCAAGACGGCGGGGCGCACCGAGGAGATCGTCGGCCGCTGGCTCAAGGGCCAGCGCGGCAATTTCATCCTCGCGACCAAGGCCGTCGGCAGGATGGGCCCGAACAGTTGGGACCAGGGCGCCTCCCGCAAGCATCTGCTCGACGCGATCGACGCCTCGCTGCGCCGCCTGCAGACCGACTATGTCGATCTCTATCAGCTCCACTCCGACGACGCCGCGACGCCCCTGGACGAGACCTTGGCGGCCCTCGATACGATCGTGAGATCGGGACGGGCGCGCTATGTCGGCGTCTCGAATTTCCTCGCCTATCGACTGGCCACGGCGCTGGGCCGTGCCGAGCTCAAGGGCCTGACGCGCGTCGTCTCGGTCCAGCCGCGCTACAGCCTGCTGTTCCGCGAGATCGAGCGCGAGCTGCTGCCGCTGGCCGAGCAGGAAGGGCTGGGCGTCATTCCCTACAACCCGCTCGCCGGCGGCTTCCTCAGCGGCAAGCACAAGCAGGGCGGCGCGCCGACGCCGGGCACACGCTTCACGGTCGGCAACTCGGCCGAACGCTATCAGGAGCGTTATTGGAACGACCGCGCCTTTGCGACGGTGTCGAAGATCGTCGGGCTCGCGGCGGAAGCCGGCGTCTCGCCGACCACGCTCTCGATCGCCTGGGTGATGGCCAACCCCGTCATCACGGCGCCCCTGCTGGGTGCCAGCCGGCCCGAGCAACTCGAAGATTCGATGGCCGCAGCCGCCTATCGGCTCGAACCCGCCCTGAAGCAGAAGCTCGACGAGCTGACGCTCCACTATCGCCGCGGCGACGCCGTGCGGTGAGAGATCGCCGCGATCCGCTCACTTCCTTTTGCTCCAAACGAAAACAGGCCGCCCGTCGGGCGGCCTGTTCGGCGATTCGCAGGCTGGAATTTCTGCGGCGAAGGATTACCTCGCCAGCTCGCGGGCGCGGTGCAGCGCTTCCGAGAACCGATCCAAGCTCACGTCCAGGGACTGCTGCTTCGCGCCCGCGGGCGTGAACGTCAGATGCACGGTCTTTCCCGATTCCATCAGATCGATGATCTTCTTGGATTGAGCCGGGGGCGCCAGCAGGGCGACATCGCCGCTGCTCGAGAACGCCCAGGTCTCGTTGTCCACGCTGATCGTGATCCTGCTGTTCGGCGCTAAGCCGTTGAGCGCGTTGAACGCCACGCGCTCCGAGCCGAAGGTCCGGTTCACGCCAAAGCGGACGAAATTGCCCGCACTGTCGTTTAGCGGCTGGGCATGAAAGGTGTTGCAGAACACATAGTGATAGACCGTGTTCTTGGTGCAGATGACCGTCCAGGACCCGAAATCCTCGTGCTGCACCTGCTCTTCTTCGGATTGTGCGAACGCGCTTGGCACGACGCCGAGAACGCCGACCGAGCCCATCGCCAATGTCGCGCACATCCACAAAGACGCCAAAATCTGTCTACGCATAGTTTCTTCTCCCCACATTTGAAATCGGCCCATTTTGCCCAGGAATACCGCAAGAAGATAGCGGGATCGCCTAAACCCCGGGGCCCATTTAGGAATTTAGGCTTTTGGTCGATTGGTCGTTCGTCCAGCGCCGGCATCCGAGCCATCCGGCATGAGCCTGGTTCGTCCTGTCGCTGATGGTCGCGCGCCGGGCACGAGAAGACCCCGACGTTGGCGAGGCGACTGTCTGCGACGAGCGGTGCCGGATCGCGGATGCTCCGATCGAGACTGGAAAGAAACTGCCCTGCAATCGGCGGGGCGGCGCCAGGGCCGGTTCCCGGCTCCCGATGATCGGCGGGCCGTGGAAATGGCAAACGCTGTCCTTCCTGGCGTCCCTTTGCCGAAACAACGCCAGATTCCTCATAGGTGGGGTCGGAACTTCGCATCGCTGGGCCCTGAAGAGCGGATAGAATTTCCATGCAGAAGGACGGCAGACAGGGCGCCCGCGGGCGCCGATCGAGGAGGATAGGATGATCAAGGGATCCGACCTGCTGGTGGCGGCCCTCGAGAATGAGGGAGTCGACCGGATCTTCGGGATTCCCGGCGAGGAGAACCTCGACGTGGTGGAGTCTATCCGCCGTTCCTCGATCCAGCTTGTCCTGACACGCCACGAGCAGGCGGCCGCCTTCATGGCGGCGACCTATGGGCGCCTCACGGGCAAGCCCGGCGTCTGCATCACCACCCTGGGGCCGGGGGCGCTCAACCTCACGACCGGGGCGGCCTATGCCCTGCTCGGCGCCATGCCGATGATCATGATCACCGGCCAGAAGGGGATCCTCTCCTCGCGCCAGGCGCGGTTTCAGATTGTGGACATCGTCAACACGATGCGGCCCTTGACGAAGTCCGCGCATCAGATCGTCTCGCCCCGGATGATCCCGACCCTCGTCCGCGAGGCCTTCCGCGTGGCCCAGGAGGAACGTCCGGGGCCCGTCCATCTGGAATTGCCCGAGGACATCGCCGCCGAGGCCTGCGAGCCCCTGGCAATGGTGCCGCCCCACCCGGTGGAGCGGCCGCTCGCGAGCGCCGAAGCGCTGGACCGGGCCGCCCGGATGATCCTCGCCGCCGAGCGGCCCCTGATCATGGTGGGCGCCGCCGCCTCGCGGCCGCGTTCGACCGCGGATCTCGCCCATTTCGTGCTGCGCAGCGGAATTCCCTATTTCACCACGCAGATGGGCAAGGGCACGGTGCCCGGCGGCACCGAGCTCTATATGGGAACCGCCGCTCTCTCCGAGCGCGACTATGTGCATGAAGCGATCGAGAGTGCCGACCTCATCATCACGATCGGCCATGACACGGCCGAGAAGCCGCCCTTCATCATGGGTCCCGGCGGCCCCCAGGTGGTGCATGTCGGCTATCAACCCGCCCATGTCGAGCAGGTCTATTTTCCGCAGGCCGAGGTGATCGGCGATATCGGCCCGTCGCTGCATCTGCTGGCCGATCGTCTCGAAGGCAGGCTTGTCAACGCCGCCGCCCTGCTGCCTTTGCGCGAGGGCATCCTCGGCCACATCGCGGCGCGCGCCACCGAGGATCGATTCACCCCGCAGCGGCTCGTGCATGACATCCGCCAGGTGATCCCGCCCGACGGCATCGTCGCGCTCGACAACGGCATGTACAAGATCTGGTTCGCCCGCAACTACCGGACGCGGGTCGCCAATACGCTGCTGCTGGACAACGCGCTCGCCACCATGGGCGCCGGCCTGCCCTCGGCGATCATGGCCGCCATGCTCTATCCCGGGCGCCGCGTGATGGCGGTCTGCGGCGATGGCGGCTTCATGATGAACAGCCAGGAGATGGAGACCGCCGTCCGGCTCAAGGTCGATCTCGTGGTGCTGGTGATCGAGGACGGCGCCTACGGCATGATCCGCTGGAAGCAGGCGGTCGACAAGTTCGCCGATTTCGGCATGACCTTCGGCAATCCAGACTTCGTGAAATATGCCGAGGCCTATGGCGCCAAGGGCCGGCGCGTGTCGGCGATCGGAGATTTCATCCCGACGCTGGAACAGGCCTTTGCCGAAGGCGGCGTGCAGCTGGTCGTGGTGCCGATCGATTATTCGGAGAACATCCGCGTGCTGGTCGACGAGCTCCGCGAGAGACGGCCGGTCGCGGCTGGCGACTGAACGGCTCCTCTCCTTCGCGGCCGGACTGGCCGATCATGGAAGGAATGATCTTGTCATCCGAGGCAGCCGCCTGGCGTCGGCCCGCGGTCACGCGTTACAGTCGCCACACTTGGTAACTTTATCCGTTCAACTCCGCGCGCTCCCGCCAGGGCAAAGCGCGGCCTCGCCACCAAGGTAACACTCCTTCTCCGACTAAAGTCGGATACAACTTCGAACGTCAGCCGGGAACAATCAGACGGCCTGCGCCTTCCGAAAGCGCCTTGCCGTGCCTGCGGCTTTTGCATGTCATCCGGTTGATTCGGCCCGCCCGGACAACGCCTGCGCCGATTGCGATCGCCGCTTGCCCCGCATCCTGCCCCTCGCCTAGGCTCGGAGCCGGGGAGTGTGGGTAAGCCAATGCGCATAACGATGAAAACAAAATCAAACCATCCTGCGGAGGATACTCACCATGATCAGCGGAAGCCTGTTCCGGAGGTTCGATCGGCGTAGTGTTCTGAAGGCGGCCGTCGCCGCCGGCGTCGCGCAAGTCGCCTCTCCTTTCGTCATCAGCGCTCGCGCGGACGACACGGTTAAGATCGGCCTCGACAACCCGCTGACCGGCACCTATGCCGCGCTTGGCAAGAACGAGCAGATCGGCGCCCAGCTCGCCGTCGACCAGATCAACGCCCAAGGCGGCATCCTGGGCCGCGAGGTCGAGCTGTTGGTCGAGGATTCGACGAGCGGCGATGCCGCCACCGCGGTGCAGAAGGCAACCAAGCTGGTCGAGCGCGACAAGGTCAGCTTCCTTCTCGGCAACGTCAACTCGGCCCTGGCGCAGGCGATAGCCAACTACGCCTTCGAGAAGAGCGTGCTCCATATCGTGCCGGGCGGCCATGTCGATACCGTCACCGGCTCGCAATGCCACTGGAACGTCTTCCGCGTCTGCAACACGACACGCATGGAAACCAACTCGGTCTCCAAGCTGCTCCTCGGCAGCTACGGGAAGAAATGGTACTTCATCACCACCGACTACGCGTTCGGTCATGGATTGCAGGCAGGTTTCGAAGCCAGCCTGAAAGCGGCCGACGGCACCGAGCTCGGCGCCGACCTGACGCCGCTCGGCACCACGGATTTCTCGGCCAACCTCATCAAGGCGCAGTCGACCAATCCCGACGCGATCGTGCTGCTGCTGGCGGGCGACGACATGATCAACTGCCTGAAGCAGGCGGTGCAGTTCGGCCTCAATCAGAAGTTCCACATCGCCGGTGCGCAGCAGGAGCTCGAGGTGCTGATGGGTTTGCCGCCCGAGGCGCTCATCGGCGACTGGGTCTTCGAATGGTATTGGAACCAGCCCGGCGTGCCCCATGTCGACCAGTTCGTCGCCGATATCCGCAAGGCGAGCGGCGGCAAGGTCCCCACGGCGCGCACCTGGTTCGGCTACGCCTCGGTCCAGACTTGCAAGCTGGCTGCGGAGAAGGCGCAGTCGCTCGAGGCCGGCAAGATGGCCCACGCCCTGCAGGGCCTGGAGCTCCCGCCCGAAGTCGCGCTCATGCCCAACACCGCTTATTACCGCGCCGGAGACAATCAGCTGATGCCGACGCTGTTCGTCGGCCAGTCGCAGCAGGCGCCGGCCGGCGGCGACCCGGCCGACCTGTTCAAGGTCAGCCAACTCATGAAGGGCGACGAGGCGGCGCTGCCGGTGGCCGACACCGGCTGCAAGATGACCTGGCCGTCCTGACCGATGAAGAAGCAGCGGCCGCCGCGAGCGCTCGCGGCGGCCGACGGCCGGGTTCCTAAGGGACATCTCCGGTCGTCGAGCCATCGGGACTGACGCGCGTGGAAGGCGCAGGAATTCGCTTCGGAAGATCCAAGCAGGGGGCATCCGGAACCGCCGCATGACAACGCTGCTGCTCTTCAACATCGTCAACGGCCTCATCATCGGCGCTTTCTACGCGCTGATGGCCCTCGGGCTGTCGCTGATCCTCAATCTCTCCGGCGTGATCAATTTCGCCCATGGCGGCTTCCTCGCGATCGGCGGCTATCTCGCCTACACGCTGATCCCCTATATCGGCTTCTGGGGGGCGCTGCTGGTTTCCCCCTTCCTCGTCGCCTTCTTCGGAGTCGCGATCGAGCGCGTCCTGATCAGGCGGCTTTACGGGCGCGATCCGCTCTACAGCCTGCTGCTGACCTTCGGTCTCGCCTTCATGATCCAGGACGGGACGCGCTTCATCTGGGGGGCGCAGAGCCTGCCTTACCAGATCCCGGCCGTGCTCGCGGCCCCCTTGAGCTCGAGTCTGTTCTTCCTGACCGGCTATCGCGTCTTCATGATGGCGCTGGTCGCGGTCGCGGTGATCGGCCTCTTCCTGATCCTCAACCGCACGCGCCTGGGCCTGCGAATCCGGGCCGGCACCTTCGACCTCGAGACGGTGTCCGTCCTCGGCGTCAATGTGCGCGTGCTGCGGAGCCTGAATTTCGGGCTCGGTATCTATCTGGCGGGGCTGGCGGGCGTTCTCGCCGCCGGCATGCTGGGGCTGCAGCCGACCATCGGCGATTCCCTCATCATGCCGAGCTTCATCTCGATCATCGTTGGCGGTCTCGGCAGCCTGCCCGGCACGCTGGCCGGCGGCCTCCTGATCGGCGCGGCCTCCGGCATCACCACCGTATTTTTCCCGTCCGCGAGCGAAGCCGTCATGTATGTGATCATGGCCGCGGTGCTGATCGTGCGGCCGCACGGGCTCCTGGGCGAGGAGGGCCGCTTCTAGTGCCTGTGATCGACAAACGCGTCGGCAATATCCTGATCTGGCTGCTGCTGTTGACCGCACCCTTCTGGCTGGTGGGACTCGGCGGCTATGTCGAGCTCGGGACGCGGGTGGTGATCTACGCGCTGGCCGCGATGGCGCTCAATTTCCTGCTGGGATATACGGGCGTGCTGTCCTTCGGCCATGCCGCCTATTTCGGTCTCGGCGGCTACGGCACCGCCATGACTATCAAGTTCCTCTATCCGAGCACGCCCCTCGCGCTCCTGGTCGGAGTCGCCGTCGCGACCGTGGCCGCGGGGCTGATCGGGCTCCTGATCGTGCGGCTGCGCGGCGTCTATTTCGCCATGGTCACCATTGCCTTCGGCCAGGTGTTCTATTTCATCGCCTTCAAATGGAGCTCGGTCACCGGCGGCGACGACGGCTTGAGCGCCTGGCAGCGGCAGCCGATTGATCTGGGCGTCGCCACGCTCGACATCCTGGGCAACAACAAGGCGCTCTATTATTTCGTGCTGGCGGTCTTCGCGGTCTGCGTCGGCGCCATGGCGTTCCTGCTGCGATCGCCCTTCGGCCGCACGCTCATGGCGATCCGCGAGAACGAGCGTCGCGCCCGGTTTCTGGGGATTCCCATCGATCGCCATATCTGGTTCTCCTGGGTGATCTCCTGCTTCTTCGTCAGCGTCGCCGGCGGTCTTTACGCGCTGTTGAGCGATTTCATCGACCCCCGCGCGATCCGCTGGGACCAGTCCGGAAACTTCGTCATCATGGCGGTCCTCGGCGGCATGCGCAGCTACTGGGGCCCGCTCATCGGCGCCGCCATTTTCCTGGTGCTGCAGGACTACATCTCGAGCCACACCGAGAACTGGATGTCCTTCGTCGGCCTGTTCTTCGTGCTGATCGTGCTGTTCTTCCCGCGCGGTGTGCTCGGCCTCATCAAGCGGAAGAACGTGTCGTGACGCTTCTCAAGGTCGAGAACGTTTCGAAGCGCTTCGGCCAGCTGGTCGCCGTCGACGATGTCTCGATGACCGTCGAGCCTGGCGAGCTCAGGGCCGTGATCGGCCCCAACGGTGCCGGCAAGACCACCTTCTTCAACCTCATCAGCGGATTCCTCACCCAGTCGTCGGGACGCATCCTGTTCGACGGCGGGGATATCTCGACACTGCTGCCGGCCCGGCGCGTCTGGCGCGGCATCGCGCGGACCTTTCAGATTACGGAGGTGTTTCCCGAGCTGAGCACGCGGGAGAATCTGCGGATCGCGGTCGAGGTTGCGGCCGGATACCGGACTCGGATCTGGCTTCCGCGCCAAGTCAATGCCGAGATCGAGGCCCGCGTCGGCGATCTCCTCGCCCGGAGCGGTCTCGACGACAAGGCCGACCGGCTGGTCGGCGAGCTTTCGCATGGCGATCAGCGGGCGACCGAGATCATGATGGCGCTGGCGCTCAGGCCGCGCCTTCTCCTGCTCGACGAGCCGACGGCCGGCATGGGCGAGCAGGAGACCTATGACATCACCCAGCTCATTCGCAAGCTGCACAAGGACGAGAAGCTGTCGATCGTGCTGATCGAGCATGACATGCGCGTCGTGTTCCATCTGGCCGACCGCATCATGGTGCTCGCCGAAGGCAAGATGCTGGCCGAGGGCACACCCGGCGAGATCGCCGGCAACGAGGTGGTGCAGGCGGCCTATCTGGGGAAGGTGGCATGAACGCGCTCGAAGTCGAGGGCCTTCACACCTATTACGGCAAGAGCCACATCCTGCAGGGCGTGAGCTTCGAGGTCCACGAAGGCGAGATCGTCACCCTGCTGGGCCGCAACGGCGCCGGCAAGACGACGACGCTGCGCAGCCTGGTCGGGCTCACACCGGCGCGCAAGGGAACGGTGCGGGTCTTCGGCCAGACGACCACCCACTGGCCGCCCTTCCGCATCGCCAGGCTCGGCCTCGGCTATGTGCCCGAGGGACGACGGATCTTCCCCAATCTGACAGTCGACGAGAATCTGCGGGTCCCCATCGAGCGCGCCGGCCCCTGGACCCTCGCGCGCATCTATCAGCTGTTTCCGCGCCTGGCGCAGCGCAAGACCAACAAGGGCCGGCAGCTTTCGGGCGGCGAGCAGGAGATGCTCGCGATCGCCCGCGCCCTGCTCCTGAACCCGAAGCTCCTGGTCCTGGACGAGCCGTCGCAGGGCCTGGCGCCCCTGATCGTCCAGGAGGTCTTCCGGGTCGTGACCTCGATGCGCCAGGAGGGCATCTCGGTCCTGCTGGTCGAGCAGAATGTCAGGGCGGCGGTCGAGATCGCCGACCGCGCCTATGTGCTGGATGACGGCCGCGTCGTGTTCGCGGGTATCGCCGCCGAGTTCGCCAAGGACGAGGCGCGCGTCCGGGCGCTGGCCGGCGCCAGCGCCGAGGAATGGGCGCCGCCGGCCGCCCGAGCGTAGCCGCCGGCGACCAGCCGCCGTCGATCGTCCCTGGAATTCCATCTCGCGCGCCGGTTCGTTGCCGGTTCTTCCGACGCGACGTTCCGAGGCTGTGATCGCTCGTGGCTATCGCCGAGCGGCGGACCGATGCGGCAATCGGCAGCATCTTGCGGCTTTTCGACTAATCCTGCCGCGCCGTTTCCCTGAGGCGGAATTTAGCTGGAAGCGATGGACGCTGAACATATTTCCATTGCAACGAGTCATGTCGCTCGAACGGCGACCCCCGCATATGTCGATCGACCCCGCCTGGCGGATCGCGGCACAGGAGCAGTCTGATGGCGATGGTCCAGCCGAGTCTGGCCGAAGTCCACCGTTCGGTCTCGGTGAATGCCGGTTCCCGCTTCTGGCAGAAGCTTCTGGCATTCTCCGGTCCGGGATATCTCATCGCCGTCGGCTATATGGATCCCGGCAACTGGGCGACCGATCTCGCCGGCGGCTCGGCCTTCGGCTACAGCCTGCTCTCGGTCATCCTGCTGTCGAATCTCATGGCGATCCTGCTGCAGGCGCTGAGCTCCAAGCTCGGCATCGTCATGGGACGCGACCTCGCCCAAGCCTGCCGCGACCATTACTCGCCGCCGGTCGTGTTCGCTCTCTGGCTGCTCTGCGAGTTGGCCATCATCGCCTGCGACCTCGCCGAGGTGATCGGCACGGCGATCGCGCTGAAGCTCCTGTTCGGCATTCCGCTGCTGGTCGGCGTGTGCCTGACCACGGCCGACGTGATGCTGATCCTGCTCCTGCAGCACAAAGGTTTCCGGAGGCTCGAGGCCTTCGTTCTCAGCCTCCTCATCATCATTGCCGCCTGCTTCGCCTTCGAGATCGCGCTGGCACGGCCTGCCATCCGCGATGTCCTGACCGGATTCGTCCCGACCCTCCAGATCGTCACCGATCCCGGCATGCTCTATGTCGCGATCGGCATCCTCGGCGCCACGGTCATGCCGCATAACCTCTATCTGCATTCGTCGATCGTGCAGACCCGGGACTTCGATCGCACCCCTTACGGCCGGCGCGAGGCCATTCGCTTCGCCACGCTCGATTCCACGATCGCCTTGACCTTCGCGCTGCTGATCAACGCGGCCATCCTTGTCCTTGCGGCGGCCGCATTCCATGTCGCCGGCTTCAGCGGCGTGGCCCAGATCGAGCAGGCACACGCCCTCCTGGCGCCGGCGCTGGGCGTTTCGGCGGCCAGCGCCGTCTTCGCGGTGGCGCTCCTGGCGTCGGGACAGAACTCGACCGTGACGGCGACCCTGGCCGGGCAGGTGGTCATGGAAGGATTCCTCCAGATCCGCATCCCTCCCTGGCTCCGGCGGCTCGTGACCCGCCTTCTGGCGGTGGTGCCAGCGGTCGTCGTGACCGCGCTCCACGGAGAGAAGGGCACGGCGGATCTGCTCGTGCTCAGCCAGGTGGCTCTCAGCATGCAGCTCCCCTTCGCCGTGGTGCCGCTGGTCAGGTTCACCAGCGATCGGCGCAAGATGGGATCCTTCGTCAACCCGCGATGGCTGACGGCACTCGCGATCCTCGTGGCGGTCGCGATCATCGCACTGAACGCAAAGCTGCTTCTGGACGTCGTCTGGTGAGTGAGGCAGCGGTTTCCGGGGGACTTTTCCGGGGGCAATCGAAAGCGAGACAACAACATGGCAAATATCTCACGTCGTAGCGTGCTGGCGGCAACCGCCGCCGGCGGCTTGGCAATGGCGGCGACAGCGGCCAAAGCGGACACGACTCAGACGATACCGACGCCCACGCGCCCGGGGGTGGGTGGAACCGACCCCGGTCCCGGCAATGCGGAACTGACCCGGCAGAACCCGGATCTCTATGCGCCGCCGGCGACCGATCACGGCACGCTGCCCAATCTGCGTTTTTCGTTCTCCGACGCTCATATGCGGCTCGAGCCGGGCGGATGGACCCGCCAGGTGACCGTGCGCGAGCTCGGCGTCTCGAAGAACATCGCGGGCGTGAACATGCGCCTCAATGCCGGCGCCGTGCGCGAGCTGCACTGGCACAAGGCGGCCGAGTGGTCCTACATGCTCTACGGCAGCGCCCGCATCACCGCGATCGATGCGGAGGGACGGAATTTCGTCGACGACGTGGGGGTCGGCGACCTGTGGTACTTCCCGGCCGGCATTCCGCATTCTATCCAGGGCCTCGGTCCGGATGGCTGCGAGTTCCTGCTGGTGTTCGACGACGGCGAATTCGACGAGGACAACACCTTCCTGATCACCGACTGGTTCAAGCACACGCCAGCCGAGGTGCTCGGCAAGAATTTCGGCGCTCCGGCCACCCTGTTCGGGCATACCCCCGATCCGAGCGAGCGGTATATCTTCCCGGCACCGATGCCGGGCCCCCTGGCTTCGGACAAGATCCCCGGTGCAACCCCTGTCCCGCAGAGCTTCAGCCACCGGATGCTGGCGCAGGAACCGATCAAGACGAAGAGCGGCACGGTGCGGATCACCGATTCCAGCAACTTCCCGGTATCGACCACGATCGCCGCGGCGCTGGTCGAGATCGAGCCGGGCGGGATGCGCGAGCTGCATTGGCATCCCAATGCCGACGAATGGCAGTACTACATCGAGGGCAAGGCCCGGATGGGCGTGTTCGCCGCGGCGGGGCAGGCCCGCACCTTCGACTTCCAGGCCGGTGACGTCGGCTATGTGCCCTTCGCCATGGGCCACTATGTCGAGAACATCGGCGACACCCCGGTGCGTTTCCTCGAGATGTTCAAGAGCAGCTACTATGCCGACCTGTCGCTGGACCAGTGGATGGCGCTCACGCCGCCGGAGCTGGTGAATGCGCATCTGGGGCTCGATCCGCAGGTGATGAACGCGCTGCGCAAGCAGAAATCGCCCATCGTGCCGGCATGACGGACCCTGGCCGCCGGCCCCAGGGGTCGGCGGCCGCTGTCTGGCGCCGGGCTTATGCCGGCATCCAGGACCCGTGAAGCCCTGCCGGTACCCGGCGGGGCAGGCGGACGATCGCGATCGGATCGGCGGCGAGATTGCGTGCATCCAGGATCTGGAAGCTGCCCGCCTCGCCGGCGAAGTCGTGGACGAAGGTGAAGATGAAGCCGTCTTCCTCGGCCTTGCCTTGCGGATCGGCGACGAAGACGGGCTCGCACACCGTCTCGCCGTTCGGGAACAGGTGGACGGTCTTCGCCCCGGTCGTCAGGTCGTAGCGGGCGATCGCCTCGAAGGCGCCCCCTTGCCGCGTGTCGCCGGGGCGGGGATCGCGAAGCCCGGCATAGCCAAAGCGGGCCTTGCGGCCGAGATAGGCGTCGTTGACGCGGGAGAAATCGCAGGCCTGCGTATCGATGGTCTCGTCCTGGAGCGTCTTGGCGTCGGTATCGATCACCATGCGATGAAGCTCGAGCCGCTGGGCGGGCGCCGTCAGCGAGTAGGAATCGTACCAGGGAAACACCACCTCGATGCGATTGCCCTCGGCGAAGGCATTCATGGTGTGGAAATTGAAGAAGGGCGCGCCCCCGATCCACTGCACATCGCTCTCGGCCTGCGCGTCGCGGGGAACCACCGCCACCATGGCGCCCTTGTCCGGCTGCCAGGTGACCGGCGGGCCCGACTGCGACGGCGCGTAGATCAGGGGACAAATGAAGGCGATGACATGGCGCTCGGTGATGGCGATATCATGCACCATCGCCCCCCAGGGCGCCTGGAAGGGGAGGATCCGATCGAGCGTCCCCGATCGGCTCGCCCGCAGATAGACCAGGGCCCCCGTCTCCCAGTTATAGGCGATCGACAGGAGCTCGCCGGTGACCGGATCGAGCTTCGGGTGGGCGGACATCACGCTCGGCAGCTTGCCGCCATAGTTGAACAGGCCGACCGTCGCGAGATCGCGGTCGAGCTCATAGGGCACGCCGCCCTCATAGAGGGCGAGATAGCGCCCCGCATGACGGACGATGTTGGTGTTGGCGAGATCGGCATGCGGCGGCGGGCTGAAGGTCGAGTTGTAGAGGCGGCGGCCGGCGGCCCGCTCCGCGGCCAGTTCCTGCGTCACGACCCAGCGGTTCCGGTATCGCGCCTTGCCATTCTCGAGATAGAGCGCATGGACCATGCCCGTGCCGTCGAAGGGATAGGCATAGTGTCCGTCCGGCTGGAACTGCGGATTAGGGCCGTTGCGCATGAAGACGCCCCGGAGGCCCGGCGGAATCTCGCCTTCGACCGTCAGGTCCGTGTCGTCCCGCTCGTCGAAGACCGGCCTGAACGCCCCGATGAGGAAGCGATTCTCGCTGCTCCATGGTTCGGCTTTGATCATATCCCCTGCCCCTGTGTCAGCCGTGGCGGTCAGCGTCCCGAACGGCCATCGGCTTGCGGCCAGGACGCCCGCACCGACCGCCAACAGGCCGCGCCGCGTCACGACGGTTTTGTTACAAGTCACGGGTGAACCTTTCTGGCTCAACTGAGCTGCTCCTCGGATTTATTCGAGGAGGGAGGAGAAAAGTCCAGACAGAAAGCGGTTAGGCCCCGGCGAGCATCCTGCATTGCCGGGGCCTGTCGCAACGGCAGGAGGGTCGGGGGGAACGACATCCTGAACCGGTGCGAGACGTCACGGCGTTATTCCCCGGAGGTCGAGGCATGGCGAACGCGCGGCCGACGCTCGTCGACCAGGCGCGCCAGGGCCAGGGTCGGGCCCTGGTGAGCGGCAGTCTCTCGGCGTCGTAGATGTCGGCCGGCGTCAATCCGATGTCGCGCAGCTGCGCGGCGTCCATCTGGGCGATGCGCCCGAATTCACGCCGGTTGCGGATGACCGCGATCGCGCCGGCGGCAAGCGTGCCGAGCGCAACGCTCTTGGCGATGATGACGCCGGTCGAGACTTTCGCGACGGCGAGGATCGGGGCGGCGGCGAGGGCAATCGTCTGTCCGAGAGACAAGATGGATCTCCTGCGTTATCGGCCTGTCACCGCTGGGGTCAGCGGCGCGGCTCGTTTCCTGGCCCCTGTTGTGCCCCGGAAGGCAGGCCCCGGACTTGCCGGGTTTCGCAGGCAGTCTTCTCGTTTTTGCAATTCGCGGGGACCGACAGAGGGCCCGCAGACGTGAAAAAATATCTTTCCAACACAAACGCTTAAAGGTGTCCCGAGATAGCGGCGGGGACGCCCCTCCGCCGTCAGATCGTCGGCACCGGCGCCGCTTCGGGGCGGTCGCGGTTCATGGCGCTGCGCTGTGCCGCCAGCGCGTCCAGCTGCTCGCGCAGCCGCGGATTGCGGGCCACGAAACTGCGGAATTCGCGCTGGTCGAGGGTCAGGAACTGGCAATAGTCGGTCGCCGTCACGTCCGCCGATCGCCGGGCGCCGCTGAGCAGGGCCATCTCGCCGAAGAAATCGCCGGGGCCGAGCGGGATCAGGCGATCGCCGACGCTGACCTGCACCGTTCCCTTCGAAATGAAATAGGCCGCATCGGGGCGGTCGCCCTTGCGGATCACTCTTTGTCCCGGCGTCGCCGACCGCGGCCGGAACAGCATCAGCAGATCCTCGCGGGCCTGATGATCGAGGTCGGCGAAGATCGGAAACAGGTCGACGAGATTCTGGATCTGCAGGCTGTGCTCGGCCTCGCGGGCCTCCATGCGCTGACGCAATGACGTCAGCTGCGCCTGCAATCCGGCCAACCGCTTCTCGCCATAGGTCCCAGGCCGCAATTTCGCCAGGGCCTTGTCGACCGCGCTGAAGACGAGCGGGTTCAGCGTGATCGAGAACAGGGCGCCCGCAAGGATCAGATCCCGCCCCTCGCCGGGTAGCAGGCCCATGGAAACCCCGAGCCCCGCCAGGATGAAGGAGAATTCGCCGATCTGGGCGAGGCTCGCCGAAACCGTCAGCGCCGTCGACTTGGGATAGCCCATCAGAATGACGATCACGAAGGCGAAGACCGACTTGCCGAGGATGATGAGCAGCAGGACGGCGGCGACCGCCAGCGGTTCGCGGATCAGGATCGAGGGGTCGAACAACATACCGACCGAGACGAAGAAGAGGATGGCGAAGGCATCCTGCAGCGGCAGGGAGTCCGCGGCCGCGCGATGGCTGAAGCGGGACTCGCTCAGCACCACGCCGGCGAAGAACGCGCCGAGCGCGAAGGAGACGCCGAACAGCTTGGCCGAACCGAACGCGATCCCCATGGCCACGGCCAGGACCGACAGGGTGAAGAGCTCGCGCGAGCCTGTGCGCGCGACCTGCTTCAGCAGCCAGGGCACCAGCTTGGGACCGAGCAGGATGGCCAGGGTGACGAAGGCCGCCACTTTCACGAGCGTGATGGCCACGCTCACCAGAAGGCTGCCTTCGGCGCCGGCACCATGCGTGTCGGCGTGGCCGCCCAGCATTTCGCCGATGGCCGGCAGCAGCACCAGGGCCAGCACCATCGCCAGATCCTCGACGATCAGCCAGCCGACCGCGATGCGGCCGTTGGGCGTGGCGACCGCATTGCGGTCCTCCAGCGCGCGCAGCAAGACCACCGTGCTGGCGACCGAGAGGCTGAGACCGAGAATCAGGCCGGCCCCCAGGCTCCAGCCCCAGGCCAAGGCAAGACCGGTGCCCACCAGGGTCGCCAGCGCGATCTGGCCGATGGCGCCGGGTATCGCGATCCATCGGACCGCCATCAGGTCCGCGGCCGAGAAATGGAGGCCGACCCCGAACATGAGGAGAATCACGCCCATCTCCGCCAGCTGTCCGGCAAGCCCGCCATCGGCGACGAAGCCCGGCGTGAAGGGACCGATCGCGATGCCGGCGACCAGGTATCCGACCAGCGGCGGCAACCGCAGATGATAGGCGAGGAAACCGAAGCCGAAGGCCAGCACGAAGGCCATGGCCACGGTCGCGATCAGAAGTGCCTCGTCATGCATCGTCTGCGGTCCCTCCACCAATCGAGAACTCGGGCAACCCCTGCTTCAATCATGCGATCCGATCGGGATCAAGTCTTTCGGGACAGGAAGCGCCCGGAATCGAAAAGCCCCGGCTTGGGGTCGGGGCTTTCCCTTGGCGCCGAGACCGGCCGCGAGGCCGGCCGCCCTCATTTCAGGGGAATATCGAAACTGCCGGCGATTTCGCTCTGCTTGGACGGCACGCAGAAATGGACCTGCGCCGGCAGCGTATCCCCGCTGCGCTTGCCGAAGACGATCTGCAGCGATGCGTCGGCCACTTCCCAGAAGCCGATCTCGAGGCTCTTCGACTCGTCGTTCATGCTCCAGCCCTGGATCTCCGGCGAACCGGGCCCGGCCTCGGGCGAATCTCCGTTGAGCCCGGAGCGGAACGTCTTGCCGTCCGGCAGCGTGCCGGTCACCGTGATCGCGGTGAGGTCGAGCACGGCGCCGCTCTTGTCCTTCAAGTAGAAATGATAGACGTCGAAGGTCGCTGGCCCTTGCGTGCGCTGCTCGACCGGATCGAAGGTCACGCTGTCCGCGGCAAACGCCGCACCGTTGAGCGTTCCCGCCAACGGCGTCGCCGCGACGTCGCCCTTGCTGCAATCGACCGTATCGTCGGCGATGGCCGGACCGGCCGCGAGCAGGGCGAAAGCGAAGGCAGCAGCGGCGACGCGTGAAATCGCGGTCATGAGAGCCCCCCGTGTCGGTGCCCGCCCGTCGCCGGACAGCACCATATCCTAGGAATTTAGGGCCTCTCGACGAACCGATCCAGGCAGAAAGGGCGCGGCCGAGAGGGAGCGGCGGCAGATCGGTTTGTTCAAGATCGCCGGCCTCGCGATGTTAGGGTCGTCGCCGTGGCGACGCCCTGAAAGGCGATCCGGCATCGCGGCGCCGGCCCGAGGTCGCGACCGCCTGGGGCCGACGACCGATATGGGAGAAGCCCGTGCGGAACGAAACGATCACCTGCGAGGCGGACGGCATCGCCCTGAAGAGCCAGCTCTTCTTCGAGCCGGCCACCCAGGCGCGGGCTGGCGTTCTGGTGTTCCCGGAAGCCTTCGGGCTGGGCGAGCATGCGATCTCGCGCGCCAAGCGGTTGGCGACGCTGGGCTATGTGGCGCTCGCTTGCGACATCCATGGCGGGGGCCGGCTCATCGGCTATCTCCAGGAAGCGATCGGCGCGCTCGGGCCCCTCTATGCCGAGACCTCGCGCATGCGCGCCCGCGGACTCGGCGGTCTGAAGGCGCTCCAGCAGCGCAAGGAAGTCGATCCCCGTCGAATCGCCTCGATCGGCTTCTGTTTCGGCGGCACCATGTCGCTCGAGCTGGCGCGATCGGGCGCCGACATCAAGGCGGTCGTCGGCTTCCATAGCGGCCTGAAGACCACCGCGCCGAAGACCGATGCCAAATCCATTCGCGGGCGCGTCCTCGTCTGCATCGGCGCGGACGATCCCTTCATTCCCCTCGGCGAGCGCGAAGCCTTCGAATCGGAAATGCGGGAGGCGGGCGTGGACTGGCAGATGCATCTCTATGGCGGCACGGTGCACAGCTTCACCAATGTCGAAGCCGCCAAGCGCAGCCTGCCGCAGGCGATGCACTACTCGGCCGAAGCCGATGCGCGTTCCTGGACCGCCATGCAGGAATTATTCTCCGAGACCCTCAAGTGACCCGAAGCTAGTCCAGGCTCGCCAGCAGCCGTTCGGCGGCCTTCATGTCCGCCATGTCCGAGCCTTCCTGGAATCGCTCATAGACCGGTTGCAAAAGCTCCCGGGCCTCGTCGCGTCGATTCCAACGGGCCCAAAGCGCCGCCAGATCGGTCGCGGCGCGCAGCTCCCAGGCGAGAGCCGCCTGACGGCGGCTCCATTCGAGCGACTGCGTGAAAAGGGCCTCGGCTTCCTCGGACCGGGGCCGCGACATCGAGAGAAGCATGTTCCCCTTCACCCGCAGCAATTCCGGCATATGGGCGAGGTCCCCGTTTCCCTCCACCAGCCGGATCGTCTCCTCGATCAAGTCGAAGCCTTCGGCCTGCCGGCCGAGCGCCGCCAACCCTTGCGCAATGGAGAGGTTGAACTCCGTCGTCAGCAGCTCGTAGCGCGCCGCATGGAGCTCCGCCAGGCAGCGCTGCAGCGTCTCGACGCCGCCCTTCACATCGCCGCGGCGGATCGCCAGCTCTCCCTTGAAGCCGCGTCCGACCGCCAGATAGGGCTTCAGCGAATGGGCATCCGCATGCGCGATGAACCAGTCCATATGTTCCTCGGCGCTCTCGATATGGCCGCTCCAGAGCGACAGGAAGACGGCCCAGGCGAGGGCGATGGACAGGGTTCCCGGGTGATCCAGCGACGCGGCGTCCTCGACCGTCTGGCGGATGCGCTCCATGGCTTGGGCCGCACGGCCCTGCAGCCACAGGGTCCGCGCGAGCGCGACGCCCGCGTAATTGTGGTGATCGAAGCCGAGATAGAGCCCGCTGGCCCGCGAGGCGCCGCGCCCTTGCTGCAGGGCCGCCTCGAGCTCCCGTCGGGCGCCGTTCAGATCGCCGCTATGGCGGAGGGAGCGCCCGAGAAGAGAATGGGCCAAGGCGACGGCGGCCGGATCCGCAACCGTCCCGGAAATGGCGGAGCAGCGCTTCGCGTAATGCAGGGCGGTTTTGAAGTCCCCCGCGCGGTGATGAAACATATGCATCAGGCCCAGCAGCTGCAGCTGGTCCAGGGCCTCGCCCCGCTCTTCCGCGATCGCGAGGCTTCGGGTCAGAGCTCCGCGCGCCGCGTCGCTGCTGCCGCGGGTGAACATCGATGACAACCCCAGCGCCGCCTGAAGCTGCATCTCCTGGGGCCCGCCGCGCATGCCCGGGTCGAGGGCGAGGATCGCGCGCTCCGACCAGCGGGCCGATTCCATGAGCAGGGACATCGACAGGAAGACGGGCACAGCGGCGGCCGCAAGCCCGACGCCGACATCGGCTTTGCCATGGGGGCCAAAGCACCAGTCCAGGGCGGCCCGCACATTCCCGAGTGCTGCCAGATAGGGTGCGCGCTCCGCCGCGCTCGACAAAGCCGGCCATTCGGCTCCGGACTGCTCCAGCCATCGCCGGTAATAGGAGGCGTGGCGCGCGGCCAGCTCGGCAAGCTCGGCGGCGTCGGCCTCGAGCTCGAGCGCATAAGCGCGCGTTGTCTCCAGGAGCCGATAGCGCATCATGGCGCCCACGGGGCGGCTCGCCACCATCGATTTGGCGACGAGGCTGTCGATCGCGCCGAAGACCAGAGCCTCATCGACGGTCGCACTCGTCACCACGGCCAGCGCCGCTTCGATGGTGAATTGCCCGACGAACACCGCGAGGCGGCGAAGCACCACGCGCTCCAGGTCGGACAGGAGCCCGTAGCTCCAATCCAGTGTCGCCTTCAGCGTCTGCTGGCGCGGTGGCGCCGTGCGCTGACCCACCCACAGCAGGGACAGCCGTTCCTCCAGAAGAGCAGCGGTTTGCTGGAGCCCGTAGGCGGCGACCCGGCCGGCAGCCAGCTCGATCGCAAGCGCCACGCCGTCGAGCTTGCGGCAGATGTTGGCCACGGTCGCCGCATTGGCGTCGTTGAGATGGAGGCGGGCCCCGCTCGCCGTCGCCCGCTCCATGAAGAGCTGGGTCGCGGGGAATGTCAGTGCCATCGCCGCCGTGAGACCCGGATCGTCCGGCGGAACGGTCAGGGGCGCCAATCTGTAGACCTGCTCGCCTTCCACCCTGAGGACCTCGCGGCTCGTCGCCAGGATATGGACCTGGGGCGCACTCGCGAAGATGCGCGCCGTCAGGGCCGCGGCAGCCTCGATGACATGCTCGCAATTGTCGAAGATCAGCAGGATTCGCTTGTCGCGCAAATTGGCGATGAGGCTCGGCGTCGGATCCTGCGACTGAAAGGAGAGCCCCAGCATGGAGGCGAGGGAAGCGGCCACGAGATTGGGATCGCTCAGCGTGCCGAGATCGACAAAGAGCACGGCGCCCGCGAAGCTCTGCACCAGATCATGGCCGACCGCGACGGCAACCGTGGTCTTGCCGACGCCGCCCGCGCCGACGACGGTGACAAAACGCGAAGCGGCCAATTGTGTCGACAGCATCAGGACGGAATCGGCCCGTCCGACCATCCGGACCAGGCGGCTTGGCAGGTTGGTCCGCGGGATGTCGGCGGCATCCGGCGCCACCTGGCGCCCCGGCTCGCTCGACCGCGAGAGGGGCGCCACGAAGCAGTAGCCCCGGCCCGCCAGGGTGGCGATGTAACGGGCCCCCTCCTGGCCGTCGCCCAGCGCTTTTCGCAGGCTCGCCATGTGAAACCGCAGGCTGCCCTCGCCGACGGTGACGTCGGGCCAGACCCGTGCCATGAGGTCCCGTTTGCTGACGGCTTCGTTGGGGCGTGAGACCAGCGCAATCAGGATGTCGAGCGTGCGCGCGCCCAGCTGCAGCGTTACGCCTTCCCTGGTGAGGAGCCGTTCGCTCGGAACCAGGCTGAAACTGCCAAAGGACAGGACCTCTCTCGTCGGTGCCGTCATGGCGTCATCATGGCGTCATCTTTCGGGGCGGCGCGACCTGGGCGGCATCCTAGGACAGGGATCAATGCCGCACCAAGGGCGAACAGGGCTCGTTCCCCTTCAAGAACCGGTGATCGCTTCCGGGCATAAGAACTTGGCTGGGAGGGATTCGGCGGGTTTCCTCCACCACGTCCCTCCGCGAGGGGCGGCAGGTCCGTTGACTGAACTTTCAACCGAACGCCCCTGCGCCTTGCCATCGCTGACAACTGCTAACAGCGCATAACGGGCGTCCTCCCGGGGCCTCTGCCTAAATGGGTGAAGCAGCAAGCGGACGGCCGCAGAGCCGCAATGCCTCGACCGCTCGAGCCCGCCCTTTCATAAAGGAGAAGGACCATGACCGAATCATTGTCGTCGACCACCCGGCGCGAGTTCCTGACCACGTCCGCGACCGCGCTGCTGGCAACCTCGGCCGTCGCAGGTGGCCTCAACCTGTTTCCCATAGAGCAGGCGGCAGCGGCCGAGAACGACGCCATCCGCCCCTTCCGGTTCGATGCGCCGGAGGCGGATCTCGTCGATCTGCGCCGGCGTCTCGCGGCCACCCGGTGGCCCGAACGGGAGCTCGCCACGGACGATACGCAAGGCGTCCAGCTCGCGACGATGCAGAAGCTCGTGGGTTACTGGGGGACGGATTACGACTGGCGGAAGATCGAGGCGAAACTGAATGCGCTGCCGCAGTTCGTGACTGAGATCGACGGGCTCGACATTCATTTCATCCATGTTCGCTCGAAGGAAGAGAACGCGCTGCCGCTCATCGTCACGCATGGCTGGCCCGGCTCGATCATCGAGCAGTTGAAGATCATCGGTCCGCTGACCGATCCCACGGCCCATGGCGGGAATGCGTCGGACGCCTTCGATCTGGTGATTCCGTCGATGCCCGGCTACGGCTTCTCCGGCAAGCCGACCGCGACCGGCTGGGACCCGGTCCGCATCGCCAGCGCCTGGATCGTGCTGATGAAGCGGCTTGGATACACGAAATATGTGGCGCAGGGCGGCGATTGGGGGGATGCCGTCACGGAGCAGATGGCCGTGCAGGCACCGCCGGAATTGCTCGGCATCCACACCAGCATGCCGGCGACCGTCCCGGCCGCCGTCTCAAAGGCGCTCCAGCTCGGCGGCCCGCCGCCAGCGGGTCTCTCGGCCGACGAACAACATGCGTACGACCAGCTGGACTTCTTCTACAAGCATGGCCTGGCCTACGCCCTCGAAATGTCGAACCGCCCTCAGACGCTTTATGGGATCGCGGATTCGCCCGCCGGCCTGGCGGCCTGGATCCTCGACCACGACGCGCGCAGCTATGAACTCATGGCACGCGTGTTCGACGGAAAGACCGAAGGCCTCACGCGCGACGATATCCTCGACAACATCACGCTCTACTGGCTGACGAACACCGGCGTCTCCTCTGCACGTCTTTACTGGGAGAACAAGCTGGCCTTCTTCGACGTCAAACACATCACCATCCCGGTCGCGGTCAGCGCCTTTCCGGACGAGCTCTATCAGGCCCCGCGCAGCTGGGCCGAGCAGGCGTTTCCGAAACTCCTCCACTACAACAAGCTCGACAAGGGCGGCCACTTCGCCGCCTGGGAACAGCCGGAACTCCTCACGGCCGAGCTCCGGGTCTCGTTCCGGCCGCTGCGGCAGTCGATCTGAGGCCGGCGGCGGCGCGCGTCCTGTGCGCGCCGCCCCCTCCCCTACCCGGTGCTGAAGGGACATGAAAATGAGCAAGCCCTCAAACACAAGACAGATTCGGCTCGAGCGGATTTCGTCCGCTTACTGGCGAGTGACGTTCGACCATCCGCCGCTGAATATCTTCGGGCCCGACACAATTCCGCAGCTGGAAGAGATCGTCAGATCGCTCGAGAGCGACACGAGCGTGAAGGTGGTGGTGTTCGACAGCGCGGTCGAAGGGTTCTTTCTCACCCACTATGACTTCCTCGCCAGGCTCGAGGAGTCGACGAGCCTGCCGCCGGGCACGACCGGCCTCCAGCCTCTGCCCGACATGCTGGCGCGGCTCAGCCGCGCGCCCGTCGTGTCGATTGCGTCCATTCGGGGACGGGCCAGCGGCGTCGGCAGCGAGCTCGCTCTTGCCAGCGACATGCGCTTCGCCAGCCGGGAGAAGGCGATTCTGTCGCAATGGGAAGTCGGCGCGGGCCTGGTCCCCGGCGGCGGCCCGATCGCGAGATTGCCGCGCCTGATAGGGCGTGGGCGAGCGTTGGAGGTGTTGCTGGGCGCCGACGATATCGGCGGCGATCTCGCGGAGCGCTATGGCTACGTCAATCGCTCATTGCCCGATTCCGAGCTCGATGGCTTCGTCGATGCGCTCGCGAGGCGGATAGCATCGTTCGACAAGCCGGCCATCGCCGAAACGAAGCGTCTGGCCAACAGGGCCAGCCTGCCCTCCGATGCGGACATCGCACCGGAGTGGGACGCCTTCATCGCGTCCGTTCAGCGTCCCGCCACCCAGGCCCGCATCAAGAAGCTGATGGAGCAGGGCTTCCACAAGCCGGGCGACGTCGAAAACCGTCTCGGTCACTACGTCGGCCAGCTCGGCGCCTAGGAAACAGGCATTTTCTCAGCGAGGACCCCCACCATGACCCAACCTGGAAAAGTGATCTACACCGCGAAGACCCACACCACCGGCGGGCGCGAGAACGGCATCTCGCGCAGCTCCGACGGCCGCCTCGACGTCATGCTGTCGCCCCCCGGTTCACCGCGCACCGGCACCAACCCCGAACAATTGTTCGCGGCCGGTTGGTCGGCCTGTTTCGAAAGCGCGCTCGCGCTCGCGGCCCACAAGAAGAAGATCAAGCTGCCGGCCGACCTGGCGATCGACGCCGAGGTCGACCTTCATCTCGACAATAGCGCGTACTTCCTCAGCGCCCGTCTCAAGGTGTCCATTCCCGGCATCGACCGGAGCATCGCGCAGGGCCTGGTCGAGGATGCCGAAGGGATCTGCCCCTATTCGAAGGCCATCAAGGGCAACATCGCCGCCACCTACATCGTGGTCTGAGCGGTTCCTGTCTCGTCTGGATCACGCCGGCCAGGACCCGCGAGGGGCGGTGCGGCCGGAGACGACCGCTGGAGGGTCGCAGAATGACCACGCCGACTTACAATCCCGCGCGGACGGGCCTGCTGTTCGTCGACCCGTACAACGATTTCCTTTCCGAAGGCGGCAAGCTGTGGCCAAGGGTGAAGGAGGTCGCGGAGCAGGTCCGTCTGATCGACAATCTCAAGGCCGTCCTGGAGACGGTCCGGGCGAGGAACATCCAGGTTTTCATCGTGCCCCATCACCGATGGGAGCCCGGAGACTATCAGCGCTGGAAGCATCCCAACCACACGCAGATCTCGTCGGGCAGGATCCAGTTCTGCGCCAAAGGCAGCTGGGGCGGCGAATGGCGTCCGGATTTCGCGCCGCAAGAGGGTGACGTCATCGTCAAGGAGCACTGGGCGCAGAGCGGCTTCGCCAACACCGACCTCGACCAGCAGCTCAAGCAGCATGATGTCGAAAAGGTGGTCCTCATCGGCCTGATCGCCAATACCTGCATCGAATCCACCGGCCGGTTCGCCATGGAGCTGGGCTATCACGTGACCCTGGTCACGGACGCGACGGCCGCCTTTTCGCCGGAGATGATGCACGCCGCCCACAAGCTCAACGGGCCGACTTACGCTCATGCGATCCTCACCACGGCCGAACTGATCGCGGCCTTGCAGACCGAGCCGAGCGCGGTCGATTGAGGCCCTTATCGGGCATGCGCAGAGCAGCGCGACCGACGCGTGCCTGGCATCTCGACATCGCTCAAAGAGGAATCCGTCGTGGCTCTAGCCGGAAAAGTTCTCTACACCGCCATAACCCACACCACGGGCGGCAGGGATGGGGCGTCCCGCAGCGCCGACGGACGGCTTGACATCAGGCTGTCGACACCGGGCGGGCCTGGCAACGGCACCAATCCGGAACAGCTCTTCGCCGCGGGGTGGTCGGCCTGCTTCGAGGCTGCGATCGGACTCGCGGCCCGCAGAATGAAGGTCACGCTCCCGCCAGACCTGGCGATCGATGCCGAGCTCGACCTGAATCTCGCGGACGGCGCCCATTTCCTCCGCGCCCGGCTCAATGTCAGCCTCCCGGGTCTGGACCAGGAGCTCGCCCAGGTCCTGGTCGATGCCGCCCACCAGACCTGCCCCTATTCCAAAGCGATCCGGAACAATGTCGACGTCCTGATCCCCATCGTCTGAGACAGGTTCGCCGTGGAAAGGGTCTGCCGCTTCGCAGGCGGGCAGATTCTTTACATCGGTCCAACAAGACAATCGGAGCCGCGCAATGCTCGACATCGACCCCCATCGCCGCCGCTTTCTGGGTGCGGCCGCCCTGGCCATCGCCGCCGCCGAGCTCGGGAGAACCAGGTCGGCGAAGGCGCAATCCGGCGGGACGTATCTTGCGGATCTGCCCGCGATCAAGCCCGGGGCCCACAGCTCGTTCGGTGCCCTGAAGCAGATCGATGCCGGTCTGCTCAATGTCAGTTATGCCGAGGCCGGACCGGCCGATGGCCCGCCGGTCCTTCTGCTGCATGGCTGGCCCTACGACATCCACAGCTATGTCGATGTCGCGCCGGCGCTGGCCTCGGCAGGCTACCGGGTGATCGTCCCCTATCTGCGGGGCTACGGCCCGACGCGCTTTCTTTCCGATGACACGATCCGCAATGGCCAGCAGTCGGTGACGGCGGTCGATATCGTCGCCTTGATGGAGGCGCTCGCGATCCGGAAGGCAATCCTCGCGGGTTACGATTGGGGGGCGCGGACGGCCTGCATCATCGCAGCGCTCTGGCCGGAGCGCTGCAAGGCCCTGGTTTCCGTGAGCGGCTATCTGATCGGCAGCCAGGACGCCAACAAGAAGCCGTTGCCGCCGAAGGCCGAGCTGCAATGGTGGTACCAGTATTATTTCGCCACGGAGCGCGGCCGGGCCGGCTACGAACAGAACAGGCGTGATTTCGCCAAGCTCATCTGGCAGCTCGCGTCACCGCGGTGGCGCTTCGACGACGCCGCCTTCGATCGCAGCGCCGCCGCCCTCGACAATCCCGATCATGCCGCCATCGTGGTGCATAATTACCGCTGGCGGCTCGGCATGGCCGAAGGCGAGGCGAAATATGACGATCTCGAACGGCGGCTCGCCGAGTTTCCGGTCATCGCCGTGCCCAGCATCACCCTGGAAGGCGATGCGAACGGCGCGCCCCACCCGGACCCCAGCGCCTATGCCAAGAAGTTCTCCGGCAAGTATGAGAACCGGATCATTCCGGGCGGCATCGGGCACAATCTGCCTCAGGAGGCCCCGCAGGCCTTCGCCAAGGCCGTCATCGACGTCGACGGTTATTGAATGCGCGACTCCCGAGGGGCTCGCTAAAGGGCCGCCAACGCGCGGTCGAGCGCCTCGATCGCGAGGTCCGCATGCTCGGGCCGGAAGCAGAGCGGCGGGCGGATCTTCAGCAGGTTGCGGCGCGGGCCTTCCGTGCCGATGAGCACTCCCTGCTCGCGCATAAGATTGGCGACGCGCCGGGTCCAATCGGGCGCCGGCTCCTGCGTCTTGCGATCGCGCACCAGCTCCACGCCCATGACCAGGCCGGTGCCGCGAACATCGCCGATCGCGGGGTGGCGGGCCATCAGCGCCTCGACGCCCTGGCGGAAATAAGCCCCGGTCCTGCGGGCGTTCTCCTGCAAGCCCTCGCGCTCCAGCACATCGAGCACCGCCAGGCCGGCGGAGGCCGAGACCGGATTGCCACCGAAAGTCGAGAAATAGTCGGTGCGGTCGGTGAAGGACTTGAGAATCTCCCGGCGGGTCACGATGACGCCGAGGGGATGGCCGTTGCCGACCGGCTTGCCCATCGTGACGATGTCGGGAAGCGCACCGTGGAAATCGAAGCCCCAGAAGTGGGTTCCCGACCGCCCGAAGCCGTACTGCACCTCGTCGGCGATGAAGAGGCCGCCTGCGGCGCGCACCGTTTCCGCCACGGTCCTGAGATAGCCCTTCGGAACGTCGAGCATGCCGCTCGAGATGAAGGCGGTATCGATCATCGCCGCGGCCGGCTTGTGGCCGGCCGCCGCGAGCGAGGCGATGGCGCGGCCGGCGTCGCCGGCATAGCCTTGCGCCGCGGCCGGATGGTCTTTGCGGAAACGGCCACGATAGAGATCGGGAGCCTCCAGCGTGCGCACATGGGGCGCCACGGCGCTGGCCGGCATATCGTAAGGCGAGAGTGCCGCCACGGCCTCGGTGCCGCCGTGATAGGCGTTCTCCATCACCAGCGCGCCGGTGCCATGGGTATGGGCCTTGGCGATGCGCCAGGCGATATCGTTGGCCTCGCTGCCGCAATTGACGAAGGCGCAGACATCGAGCCCGGCCGGCATCAGGGCGCAGAGACGCTCCGCATAGTCGAGCACGCTCTCATGCAGATAGCGCGTGTTGGTGTTGAGGAGCGCCGACTGGCGCGCGATCGCTTCCACCACATGCGGGTGCGCATGGCCCACATGCGGCACGTTGTTATAGGCGTCGAGATAGCGCCGGCCATCCGCATCCCAGAGCCAGACCCCGTCCCCGCGCAGCAGATGGAGGGGCCGCTCATAGGACAGCTCCAGTCCCGATCCCAGCAGCCGGCGCCGGCGCTCGAGGAGAGGTTCGGCGGAATCTTTCCCTGCCGCTGCCGCCGGCCGCGGTGTCGAGACGAAGGGGGCGCCCGGTGCCAGGCCCGCCGCCTTGCGAAAGGCGTCCTCGGCCGCTTGGGGCCCGGCCGACAAGAGCCGCTCGAAGGCCGGCAGACCGGTGCGCTCATATTGCTCGAGCTTGTCGGCGCCGCTGCGGTCATGGCGTTGCCGCCAGGCGAAGATCGCCAGAGTCACCGCATGGCGCGCCAGCATGGCGTCATAGAGGGTGGCGATCTCGTCATCCTGCAAAGGCATCACGGCGCTGTAGCCCGCGATGATCTCCTGGGCGGATTCGATCGGCCCCATTCCCTCGCCCGCCACGTCCGCAGCCGCGAGTGCGAGATCGAACACCAGGGGACCGTGGATCATGTCGCCGAAATCGATGATCCCGGCGACCCTGGGCGCACCGTCCGCGTCGACCAGGACATTGCCCGGGTTGCAGTCGTTATGAATGATCTGGCTCCGCAGGGCGGCGAAGGCCGGCAGCCGCCCGGCGGTCCGCTCGAGCACGCGCGCGACGGCCGCGGCGGCGGCCGGATCGCCGATCAGCGAGGCATAGGGACGCAGCTCGCCGGCGCGACGAATGTCCCAGGCGATCCGCTGTCCCGCCGCCGGATGAAAGAACCCGCGCAGGGCCTTGTCGAGCCGCGCCACCGTGCGGCCGAATTCGCGCAACAGCGCGGGCCCGGGCTGGGCCTTCTCGAGCAGCCGGCCCGGCAGAAAGGTGATCGCGCAGGCGATGTGGCCGGCACCGTCGGGCCCTTCCACGTGGGCCGAGCGTTCGCCGGTCCGGGTCTGGAGCAGGCGCGGCACCGGTAAGCCCGGATCCTGGAGGGCCAGATGGCCGAGCGCGCCGATCTGGAAGTCGACGATCGCCGGATCCTCGAGCGCGTTGTAGAGCTTCAGCACCGCGCCCGGTCCCTGCGCCGGCCGCAGATGGAAATTCTGGTCGCGCTCGCTGAAGAGCGCCGTCGCGCGGGCTTCCATCCCGTAGAGCTCGCGGGCGATGCGCTCGGCATCCACGGTCGAGAAGCCTGGGGGATTCGTCCTGAGCGCGGTCAGATCGCCGGCCGGCAGGTTGTTCGACATGATCGAGGTTCCGGAAATGAAAGCCGAGGAGGCGGATCGAACCCTAAGCCGAACCCGCCGGTTTGTCATGACCGAATGACTGCGGCCCCTTCAGCAACAACGCTCCGGGAAGGATCGCGGGCTGCAGACGTTCAGAGCAAGGGCCCGACCGTCGCGACGCTGTTGTGCCACAATTGCCGATAGATCGGCCAGGCGGCGACCGCTTCCTTCGAAACCGGCTTCGAGCCGGCGATATACTCCATCTGGCGTTGGCGCATCGCGGCGGTGACTGTCGGATCGAAGAGGAGAATGTTGTTCTCGTAGTTCAGATCGAAGCTGCGGCGGTCCATGTTGGCGGAGCCGATCAGCGTGACCTCGCCGTCGATCGTCAGGGACTTGGTGTGAAGCAGGCCGCCGACATATTCGTGGATCTTCACGCCGGCCTCGAGAAGGCTGGCGTAGTAGCTGCGGCTGGCGGCACTCACGATCCAGGAGTCGTTGCGGGCCGGGAAGATGATGGTCGTGTCGATGCCCCGATAGGCCGTGGTGCAGAGCGCGATCTGCAGCGTTTCGTCGGGCACATAATAGGGTGTCGAGATGACGACCTCGCGCCGCGCCGCAAACAGTGCCGCCTCGAACATTTCCGGCATGGCGGAGAAGCGTACGGTGGGACCCGTGCCGATCACCTGCGCGGGAAAGCCGTCCGAAGCGGGGACAGGGGGCGGCCGGCGCAGGAGCTCGCCGAGGTCCTCGTCGATGCGCGACATCCAGTCGCTGGCGAACAGCACCTGGTTCTGCCGCGCAATGGGCCCTTCGAAGCGCATCACCGCGTCGACCCAGGGCGCGTACTTCGCCTTCACCAGGAACTCCGGGTCGGCGCAGTTCTGGCTGCCGCAATAGGTAATGCGATCGTCGATGACCACGATCTTGCGGTGGTTGCGAAGGTCGATCCGCCCCATGAAAGGCCGCACCAGCGGGTTGCCGATCGGCAGCCCGTTGGCGACGCGCACGCCGGCCTGGCGCATATCCTGCCAATGGGCCGACCGGATCAGGGAGCGTGAGCCCAGGTCGTCGGCCATGGCGCGGCAGGTGACGCCCCGGGCCGCGGCGCGTTTCAAGGCTTCGATGACCTTGCGACCGTTGTTGTCCGGCAGCCAGATATAGAACAGGAGATGGACATGGTCCTTGGCGGCGTCGATGTCCGCCACCATGGCATCGATCGTGGCATTGGAATCGGCGAGCAGGCGCGCCTTGTTGCCGCCGACGGGCTGAAAGCCGCTGATGGACTGGCCGAGACGAAACAGATTCTCCTGCCGTTCGAGAATGACGGCGGCGCCATCGGCATGGATCTTCGGGAGACCCGCCAGCACAGCCCGCAATCGCTCGACCCGGCGACGCCCGATGCTCACTTCGCCGAACAGAAGATAGGCGAGGATGCCCAGGACGGGCAGCAGGGTGACCACGACGATCCAGGCAATGCGAGAGGCGGGGTCGCGATGGGGCCGGAGCATGATCCGGACGATAACGGCCAGATCGAGCAGCATGAGCGCGAGATTGACCAGCGAGTAATGGAACAGGATGGTCATGAATGCTTTCCCGATGCGGATTGACGTCGGCTTCACGGGACCCGTCCGAGCGCAACGGATCCGCCTCGAACGCCCGAAGAGGTCGAGCTGGAAGGGCTCGAGGCTGCCCCTGTCGGCCGTGAATCTGCGCGTTTCTCCGGCTCTCCTGCAAGCCGGACGAGGGATGCGAAGCGGTATGCGCCAGGATCGCGCCCCTCGAATGCAGAAAGCCCCGGCGCTTTCGCACCGGGGCTTTTGGCATTGGGTTACAGGGACTGTCCAGGAGACTCGATCTCGGCAGATTTCCACGTCTGCGGTGGTCGTGCCCTTCGTGCCGGCCAGGCTGCCCGCCGCGAGGGCGGCGGCGCGGTCTTAGGCTTTGCCGGCGGCAGCCGCGGTGCTGAGGGTGGAGCTGATGAGGCTGAAGATGTTGTTCAACGAGCCGCCCAGGGTGGTCAGCGCGACGATGGCGGCGACCGAGACGAGGGCAACGATCAGGCCGTATTCGATCGCCGTGGCACCGGACTCGTCGCGGAGGAAATTCGACATCAGGGTCTTAAACATGGGTTGGGGTTCCTTCCCGAATGTTTCTCGAATTTGATGCAATAAATATAGCGCCACCGATCCCTACAAGTATAGGTAAATTCTCAACTATATTGGTAATCATATAAAGTAATGCCTGGTGATTATTTGAATCAACTTTGCCGATAATTTTAGAGATCGAGCCCGTGAATGCAAGCCGTTGCGGAGCCTGCGCGGGTTCGCAAGGACGAAGCCTGCGGCCGGCGAAGATCGAAGGCTCCGGCCGCTGCGCCGAGAGCGCAAAAAACCCCGCCAGGCTCGCCCCGGCGGGGTTTTTGATTTGGTTGCAGGGAACCGCTTTGGTCATTTCCTGGCAATGTTCCACGAGGCCCACTTGTCGCCGTGCCACGGGTCCGGGCCGGTGATCGGCCGGCGGTCGTGGTCCACGAACCACAACAATGCCGACCGCCGATAAGGCACGGCATTTGCCTGCAGGCTGGTTGCGTGCCAACCGGCGTTTGGCGTTTGACATAGGTCAATGAACCAGATTGACCTCGGCGGTAAGAAGAATGTCCTACGTGCGTGATCTGCATGCCAAGCGCTCCCAACCAACCGAGGGACAAACCCATGACAAGGCTTTTGCATTCATGGCGACAGCTTGCGGTAATCTGCAGCGTCGCCCTGCTCACGGCCTGTGCTTCGCACGGCCACCAGCAAGCAACGGCTGGAACTCCGGCTACAGCGGCTGGAACTCCGGCTACAACGGCTCCTATGCATCCG